>CAZWWF010000124.1:1312-4290 GCA_964636805.1 uncultured Zetaproteobacteria bacterium | reverse complement strand
GACGTTCATGGAATGCACCGATCTGGACATAAAATCCGCTCGCAATAACCCTCGTGTCTGGAGCCTTCGTTTTCGGTGTTGTCACAACAGGGCGTTTTTTTTGCTCCGGTTGAGTCGGCTGTGTTTTAACAGGTGCTTCCACCGGTGTTTTTACTTGATGGTGGTGGATAACAGGTGCAGGGCGGGGTGTGTTCCTGATGGGTTCTTTTTTTACAATTGGCTGTGGCGTCGGAGTCGGAAGTTCAAACCATTCAGGCCGTGTCGAGGCCAGAAACACCAGAATGATGCAGCATGCAGCAATGCCCCACGCTATACGCTGCTCAAGCAGGGAGGCTTGCCATTGTTCTGTTTCCGGCATGGGTTAGTGTGAATAGGCTCTGATAATTAGTCGCCGAAAAGGCAATCCAGTTTTTCGGCAAAGCTGTTGTAGCGGAACGGTTTCTGCAGAATATTGAATTCCTTGCCCGGAAAACGTTCGTACAAATCCTCCGGGTAACCGGTGACAAAGATGATGCGACCCAGAATGTCCGGGTTAACCTGTTCCAGCGAACTGTAAATCTCATCGCCGGATAGTCTGGGAATACGCACATCAAGCAGAATCACCTGATACTCGTCGCCATGTGTGGTCAGTTCAAACAGACTTTGAACCGGATCACCCATGCATACGATATTACTCTGCATATTTTTATCACTGACATAACGATTGAAAAAAGCGGCCAGGATTCCCTGAATCGAATCTTCATCATCAATGATTAATGCTTTAACTTCCATGTTTATCCATCCCCTCCCAGGAATAACGCAGCACGCTGTCCGTGTTAGCTAATTGTGGCATAGTCCTGCAAGGGTGCCATGATATTTCAGGGCGCGCTATAGTAAACTGTCCGGGTTAATGCGGGCGTTATTGAAGCGCACCCCCCAATGCAGATGCGGACCAGTCGCCCTGCCTGTAGCACCCACTTCACCGATCTTCTGACGAGTTTCAAGCCAATCTCCCTTGTTGACCGCTATCGACTGCATATGTGAATAGACGGATACTAATCCGTTTCCATGTCCGATAGCTACCGTTTTACCATTCAGGTACATATCAGCCACCAGCAGTACACGCCCGGCCAGTGGTGTTTCAATCACAGTGCCGGCAGGTGCGGCAATATCAATGCCCGAATGTGGTGAACGGGGTTCACCATTGACATAGCGCTGGGCACCGAATGGGGTAGAAACAATGCCTTCGATGGGTCTTCCATTCATTTTTATATCAGGGGTTGCATCCACTTTCTCAACATAGGTGGCTTTCAGTGCTTTTACCTCGGTCCGGATCCGAGACAGGGTGCTTTTATCAAAAACAGCCATCTTCTTTGCTACCTCGATATGGGAGATACGAAATATTCCTTTGGACACCTCGAGAAAATCATTGGCAACGGAGGTTTTTGCTGATTTCCATATGATATTGTATTTACCCGGTTTCTTTTTCAGATCAATCCCGATCCATCCATGCCATACACCATGCCCCAGTGATTTGAGCGGCCAGCTTTTTCCAAAACATGTCAGTTCCAGTTTGTCGCCGGCATAAGTTGTTTCCACGCTGACAACATCGCCCTGTATGCCAGCCCATGTGGTTGCGAAGGCGGTATTGATGCAGAATAATAAAGCCGGAATGAGGCAGATCATGGTTTTCATGCTGATTTCTCCTGAATTGATTTCACGGTTGTTTTGGCAGTCCCATCGCTGAAACGAACAAACATGCTGTCACCTGTTGCCAGTTCTGTCACATGTGTAATCAATCGTCCATCAGCCGTATAACTCATGTTGTAACCGCGTTCCAGAACACGGGTAGGATCCAGCTCTCTGAGTTTTCCAAATGACACGTTCAGTTGTTGCCGTTTCAACTGAATGTGATGTGTCTGCGCTTTTAATTGCGTGCTTATGTCGGCCAGTGACTGTTGCCGGTTTCGTAATAATTTGAGCATGTTTTGATGTAAATCTATGGATTTCCTAGTCTGAAGCAGGCGCTGATGTTGCAGTTGTTGGGTCGGCTGCAGTGGCGCCAGCCGTTTTTCCAGCAAACGCAGTGGAATACGCAATTGTGTCTGAGCGACATGGGCCGCATGTTCGAGACGTGATTGCAGTTGCCCGACACTATGATGATGTGAATCGATACGGCGTAGCCATGCATGGGTTTGACGTTGTATCAGTGAGGCCTGATCCCGGCGCATTTGTAGCAGCCGTTGTCTGAGTCGTTGGTTCAGGGCGGCAAGTTTTGGCATACGCTTGTGTAATTCATGACTTGCCGGGCAGCAAATTTCAGCCGCATTGGAGGGTGTGGAAGCACGAATATCGGCAGCCAGATCAGCCAGTGTGGTATCGATTTCATGCCCGATACCGGAAATAACCGGTATCGGGCAGTCCACGATGGCTTTGACAACGCTTTCATCGTTAAAACACCACAGATCTTCGATACTGCCGCCGCCGCGTACCAGCAGCATAATATCGGGGGGGCTGTCCATGGAGGCGATTTTCCTGATAGCCGCGGAAATGCTTGCAGGAGCCGTGTTTCCCTGTACCAGTGCCGGCGCCAGCGTGATCTGCAACCATGCCGGGCGTGTGGCCAGTACTTTTTTAACATCCTCGAAAGCCGCTGCTGTAGGAGAGGTAACAATTCCGATGTGTTGCGGTAGTGGGGGTATGGCCTGTTTGTGTGCGACATCAAACCAGCCTCGTCTGGCATATTCCTGTTTGCGACGTTCAAATTCTGCCGCCAGCTTGCCGAATCCGGCTGTTTCAACGCGACTAACCACCAGCTGGTAGGAACCACGCGGTTCATAAAGACTGATGTGACCGCTGAAGACGAATTCCCTGCCTTCTTCCGGCAGGTTTTTCAGCCGTAAGACGGTGGATCGCCAGATAACAGCGGAAATAGCTGCATGGGCATCTTTAATGGTAAAATAGAAGTGGCCGGATGAAGGCCGGGTCAGGCGGGATAC
>CAZWWF010000124.1:0-1212 GCA_964636805.1 uncultured Zetaproteobacteria bacterium | reverse complement strand
GCTGGTTGCGCAACAATATGAAGTACTCAACAATGATCTGATACCGGCAATGCGCGATGAAGGAATCAGTTTTTTACATCGTGCCGAGTGGAATGAAACGCAGCAGGGCTGGATTCGAAAATTTTTCAAGCGTGAATTGTTACCCGTTTTGACACCAATTGGTCTGGATCCCGCCCATCCGTTTCCACGCCTGCTCAACAAGATTCTGAACTTTATGGTTGAGCTGGATGGCAAGGATGCATTCGGGCGCGAATCGCATTATGCTATTGTACAGGCACCGCGGTCATTATCCCGGATGATTCGATTGCCTGAAGGGGTGGCAACATCGGAACATTGCTACGTTTTCTTGTCGTCCATCATTCATGCCCATGTCGGCGAACTGTTCCCGGGCATGACAGCTAAAATTTGTCACCAGTTTCGTATCACACGCAACAGTGAACTTGATGTTGATGATGAACTGGACGACTTGAAAGAGGCGATTGCCGGAGAGTTGCTGGAACGACGGTACAGTCAGGCCGTGCGTCTGGAAGTATCCACCCGGTGTCCGGCTGAACTGTCTGACTTTTTGTTGAATCAGTTTGGTTTGGCGCATGAGGATTTGTATCAGGTGGATGGGCCGGTCAATCTGTATCGCATGGCCCGAATCTGTGATGAGGTAGAACGGCCCGATCTGAAATTTCCGGTTTTCAAACAGGGAATTCCGGCAAGATTGAAAGTTGAAGACAGGGACATGTTCAGGATTATTCGTCAGGGTGATGTGCTGATGCACCATCCGTTTCAACGCTTTGATCCGGTGGTTGAAATGCTTAAACAGGCTGCAGTTGACCACAATGTTCTGGCAATCAAGCAAACGCTTTATCGTGTAGTGCCGGAATCACCGATTGTCGATGCACTGGTCAGGGCTGCCCGTGCCAACAAGGAAGTTGTAGCTGTCATTGAATTGCGAGCACGCTTCAATGAAGAGGATAATATCGGTCTGGCCAATCGTCTGTCGGCTGCCGGGGTGCAGGTCGTATATGGCGTGGTTGGTTACAAAACACATTGCAAAATGATGCTCATTGTGCGTCGCGAAGGTCGAAAGATGCGGCGTTATGTACACCTTGGTACGGGCAATTATCATACCATTACGACGCGATTTTATACCGATTTTGGAATGCTCAGCTGTGATGAGGATCTTGGCGAGGATGTGCATCGGGTATTCCAGCAGCTGAC
>CAZWWF010000123.1:2283-4342 GCA_964636805.1 uncultured Zetaproteobacteria bacterium | reverse complement strand
CCTTCAAATGTAATCAGTTTATTCAATATACCATTCCCCGGTTACTTCAACATTCAAATGTTCAGGCAGGCTTTTCAGCCAGTCATAAACTTCATGTTTCTGATCAGCGCTCGTCCAGAGCTGCTGTTTCTTTTTCTCCGGATCGAAACAGCGAACCACCCCCAGACCGTCTTCACCCTGCAGGATGCTCTGGAATAGAATGGACTGCTTCGGCGCAACCACAAACTCAATGATCAGGGTCTGACTATGCCTGGAAACAACGCCATGTATCCCGGAACGGTTTTCTGCCATCACATCTGTGGCGGTGCGACCAGTTGCAATTCAACTTCGGTATGTTTGCCTGCCCTCCAGATACCGAGCCGAATTCGATCACCAACCCGATGGCTGCCTATCACTTCGTGTAGTTCGGATATACTGTGTACAGGCTTGTCATCCACCGACTGGATAACATCGCCCGGTATCACGGAGCCATCCCAGTTCAGCCGGGTCGCATGCAGCCCGGCTTGCTCAGCCGGTGAACCGGGCTCGACTTTTAAAACCAACACCCCGTCCACAGCCAGTTGTCTGAGAATCACTTCGGTCACCCGGGCATCCGTATCCACACCCAACCATGGTTGAATGGTTTTTCCATAAGCAATCAATTGCGGCACCAGCTTGTTGACGGTATCCACCGGAATAGCAAACCCGATACCGGCATAAGCACCCGATGGTGAATAAATAGCCGTATTGATACCGATCAGTCGTCCCGATGAATCCAGCAACGGACCACCTGAATTACCGGGGTTAATTGCCGCATCAGTTTGAATCAGATGGTGAATTTCATGTCGGCTATCTTCATTAATCGACCTGTTCAGAGCGGAAATAACACCCGTGGTCAGGGTATAATCGAGTCCAAACGGATTACCGATAGCAAATACCTTCTGCCCGACTTTCAAGTCATGACTGCTACCGACCGGCACCGGCGGCGGCGCATTAAACGGCACATTGATGCGTAACACGGCCAGATCATGCTCAGCACTGGCACCAACCAACACAGCTTCATAGGCTCTGCCATCAGCCAACCGGATACGGGCACTGTTCGCCCCCTTGATGACATGGTAATTGGTCACCACATCACCATCTTCATCCCAGATGAAACCGGAGCCGGTACCTTGGCGGGTTTTATATACCCGGCGCGTCCATGGATCGAGCAACTGCTCTGTCGTGGTGATAAATACCACCGACGGACTGGCATGACTGAAAATGGAAATCGTGGTTTGTTCATCCTGAGCCAGATCACCACGCGGCATAACCGCACGGGGCTCGGCACCCGGATGCGATAACCATGGTCTCAGGTTATAGCCCAGTGATGCAGCCAGCAACACCACCAGTATCAGTATCCCACGCCTGCGCATCAATCGAACCCCACATCCGACAAATCCGCACACATCTCTCCCATCTTCTTCATCGCACGCGCCTCCAGCTGGCGCACACGCTCAATGGAAACACCCAGTTCCTCGGATAATTCTTTTAATGTCGCCGGTGGATCCATCAACCGGCGCTGACGAATAACATAGCGGTCACGATCTGACAGCGCCGCCATGGCCTGCTCAAGCTGGTTGTGAGCAAAGGCCTTCCAGTCCTTTCTTTCCAGTTGCTGCTCAGGCGTTTCTCCCGGTGCGGGCAATTCCAGCACATGGCCTTCATCGCCATGATCAGAATCGATGGAAAAGTCACGTCTCAAAAAGGAAGAAGCGATGGCCTGATACGATTCGCCGCTGGTACCATACTGCTCGGCCACTTCTTCGAGATTCCTTCCCTCCAGCGCGGCAATCGCACATTCCGCCTTCTGCAAACCGGCAAAAATGCGGCGCTGCAATTTGTTGGTCCCCATTTTCACAATGCTCCAGGAACGCAGAATAAAATCGTGAATGGATGCTCGAATCCAGTAGGAAGCATAAGTTTTCAATCGGAAACCCCGATCGGGATCAAAGCGCTTGACCGCATGCATCAGCCCAAGCGTACCCTCCTGAATCAAATCCTCTTCGGGCAAGCCAAAATGGCGATATTCGCGCACAAT
>CAZWWF010000123.1:0-2183 GCA_964636805.1 uncultured Zetaproteobacteria bacterium | reverse complement strand
ACCGTTGGATCCATCTGCAACGGCATGCCTTTTTGCAATCGATTGCGAATGACTGCTGCAACCAGTGGACGCTCTCTGGCAATCATGGTCTCTTTTTCAATAATCGAAGCCATGATGCGTAATTCATTTTGCACCGCTGTATCACTGGAAAGCTCGGCCAGGATATGTTGCTGAGCCTCAGCCATCGATTTCAGCATTTGTTCAATCCGAACCGGTTTTGTATATTGATATGTTTCCGGTAATAACCGCCCTTCCGCATCCGCCGGAAACAGTTTTTTCAGCACGGCCTGCCAATCCTTTTCATCCGTTGCCGTTTTCTGCGCCAGCAGATGAATCACCTCATCCGTCCTCAACCCTTCCGGCACAGTGACCTGGAAACGCATCACATCACCCTGTTCCAGACGCGCAATAATTTGTGCCATTGTTGCCGGCTGATCAAAGCGATACAGACCACTGCGCAAACGACCACCGCTACCATCCATACGCACCTTCAGACGAAATGCCCGACTGGATACAATCACATCGTGCTGCTCCAGCAGTTGTGCGATTCTTATTGCCCCGGCACCTTTTGGTATCATCAGTTCTACCGATTGTTGCGGTGCATGAACGGCTCCGGTTTGGGCATAGAACCAGCCAACAGCCAAGCCTGCCATCAGCAACCCGCCGGCGAGTAAAATTAGAAATAGTTTTTTCATCGTACTCTCATCCCAGCCGCACACCCTCTGCTGTACCCAGTGCATCAGTCAATGTCCGCAACATCCGGTGCTGCACCACCATGGGCTCTGCCCGTTCGACACCCTCGATCCATGCAACCGGTTGAATAAACAGGCCGCTGTTACAAACAGCCATTGCTTCACAATCCTGCAACCAGTTTACCGGACAAGGCATTTCACGCACCAGTTTATGCCTGATCAGAAAATTACGCACCCGGCCCGGCAATACTCCGGCTGTGTCCGGCGGAGTGCACCATGTATGGTCACGATAAAGTAAAATATTCGCGGTAGCCGTTGCCAACAGCAAACCGTTCTGTTCAAACAATACATGCGCATCTGTCGAACCATGCAGCGCGCGCAACGTATCGGCATAATCGGCCACAAACTTGGCTGTTTTCTTCTGCAATGCAAACGGCCACGTCACCAACCGCAAAAATTCTGCCGGTTGACTGACTGTGTATGCCACAGACTGGATATATACCATAGGTTCATCAGCCTTTCTGGTCAGGCCCCAACGGCTTTCACCACCACTGATCGTAAGACGCACCAGCGCATCATCCCCGACTTTGGCTGCCTCCCGCAAACAAGCAAACAACACCTCTTCATCGTGTCCCGGTGACAACAACAGCCCGAATTCGGACAAGCCCAGTGTCAGGCGCTGCCAGTGTCCGGCCCAGTCGAAGATATGGCCGTCAATCACCCGGAATGTCTCAAAACAGGCCTCGGCATACGCCAGGCCTCTGTCCATCTGCTCGACTGTGATTATTTTCAAACTCGAATCCCCGTTGTGTTCGTGGTAGCAACCCGCCCCATGAGCGATTTATACCTTGAGACCATCGAACAAGCACGCGTCTATGACGTGGCGATTGAAACACCCTTGCAATTGGCACCAAAACTTTCATCACGGCTGCGCAATGAAGTGTTGTTCAAACGCGAAGATTTGCAACCGGTATTCTCATTCAAACTGCGCGGTGCCTACAATAAAATCGCCCAGTTGAACAAGGACGAACGTAAACGCGGTGTTATCTGTGCCTCAGCAGGAAATCATGCTCAGGGAGTGGCATTGTCCAGCCATAAACTCGGCATTGAAGCGACCATCGTCATGCCGCGCACCACACCCGAAATCAAGGTAAAAGCTGTCGAGCAACTCGGTGGTCAGGTGGTGCTGTTTGGCGACAGTTATTCCGATGCCAGCGTCCATGCAAACGAACTGTGTGAGAAAACCGGCAAGGTATTTATTCACCCTTATGATGACCCGCAGGTGATTGCAGGCCAAGGCACCATTGCAGAAGAAATGCTGCGTCAAACGCCGGCTGATCTGGATGCGGTATTTGTGCCAGTTGGCGGAGGTGGCCTCATTGCCGGCATGGCGCTCTATCTCAAGAAACATTCGCCCGATACGAAAATTATCGGTGTTGAACCGGTTGATTCGGCTGCCATGCACGATTCGATCAAAGCCGGTGAACGCGT
>CAZWWF010000122.1:0-4358 GCA_964636805.1 uncultured Zetaproteobacteria bacterium | reverse complement strand
TTTATCAGATAGTCCTTGAAATGAAATAGTATCAATATGGTTCATACTATTCCAGACACAATATGACGCATAGTCCTTTGTTGCCTGGGTGGGGCGATTGCAGGTATGTAACTGGTATTATCTATAGCCGGTTTTTAAGGATGGCGGTTTATGCTTTAGCCGTCAGCTTAATCTTTCACTGCTTCGATCAGACAGCGAATTTCTTCGATCGCATCAGTATTGCCGGATTCGATCAGACCTATGATGAAACTTTCGACTGTGCGTGGTAACAATGTGGGTTCATCCACCGAACCACGCGAGTAAATGATGAAGCCGTTCAGGAATCCCTCAAAATGTTCATCCGATAGTTTGACATAGTTCTTGTTTTTGCTGCCGGCCATGAAAGCCTTGATCTGGCTGCTGCTGAATACAGAACCGCCCAGCTCAAAAATTTCCTTGATTTCGAAATGTTTGAGATTATTGGCAATGCTGATTTTTTTAAGAATATTGTTATTGGTCATACTGCAAGACTAGCCTTTTCAGTAGTACCTGTAGAGACTTGGGTGAATATTCAATGGCAGGCGGAACACATGCCATGTTGTAAGATGCTTCGTTGGCTGAAGAGTATATGCTCATCTCCACACCTTTCCTCATGGTTTCTTAATGATTGTACAGGCATGCTTCGGCTCCGGTAATTTCCGCAGGTATGGACTATGACAAACGAACAAACGACAAACGACAAAACTACAAACAAACAGACAACAACGGACAAACAACAGTATTCCACTTTCGCTGAACTGAATTTGCTACCCGAACTGCTCAGGGCTGTGCAGGACGCAGGCTATGAAACACCGTCTCCGATTCAGGCGCAGACGATTCCGCTGCTTTTGAGCGGCAGGGATGTGCTCGGTCAGGCCCAGACAGGTACAGGTAAAACGGCGGCCTTTGCCTTGCCGTTGCTTTCCCGCATTGATTTGAGTCAGAAAACGCCGCAGGTGATGGTGCTAGCACCAACCCGTGAACTGGCGATTCAGGTGGCGGAGGCATTCAAGACGTATGCCCGCCATTTGAAGGGTTTTAATGTATTACCGATCTACGGTGGACAGAGTTATGATATTCAATTGCGTCAGCTCAAGCGCGGCGTGCATGTCGTGGTCGGTACGCCGGGGCGGGTGATGGATCATATGCGCCGCAAAACACTCAATCTGAGTAATCTGCAGGCGCTGGTGCTCGATGAAGCCGATGAAATGCTGCGTATGGGATTCATTGATGATGTGCAGTGGATTCTGGAACAGACACCGGATAATCGTCAGATCGCTCTGTTTTCCGCCACCATGCCGCCGGTAATTCGTAAAATCGCCCAGCAGCATTTGAATAATCCTGAACAGGTGACCATCAAGGTTAAGGAGCAGACTGCTGAAACGATCCGCCAGCGTTACTGGATGGTCAGCGGACGTAACAAGATGGATGCGCTAACCCGGATTCTGGAAGCTGAACCCTATGATGGCGTCATTGTATTTGTACGCACCAAAACGGCGACGGAAGAACTGGCCAATAAACTCGAAGCACGCGGGTATGCGGCCACTGCGCTTAATGGTGATATTGCCCAGAAGCAACGCGAGGCGACAGTGAACCGGCTCAAGAAAGGCCATCTCGATATTCTGGTCGCGACCGACGTGGCGGCGCGAGGACTCGATGTGCAGCGTATTTCGCATGTGATTAACTACGATATTCCGCACGATACCGAATCCTATATCCATCGCATCGGGCGCACCGGCAGGGCAGGGCGCGAGGGCGATGCGATTCTGTTTGTCTCTCCGCGCGAAAAACGCATGCTCTATGCCATCGAGCGGGCGACCAAAAAACGCATTGAGCAATTCCAGATGCCGACCACCGATGTGATCAACGATAAACGCATCGCCGAATTCAAGGAGCGCATTACCGAAACGCTGGATTCAGGCGAGGATCTGGAATTATTCACCGGAATCATTGAGCAGTACCGTCAGGAACACGATATTCCGGCTAACGAAATAGCCGCTGCACTGGCTAAAATGGTGCAGGGTGATAAACCGTTATTACTCAAGGATCAGCCGCAGCCTCGTCAGGAAAGGGAACGCCCGTCCCGCTCTGATCGGAATCCACGCTTCGATGCGCCGGAAGACAAGCGTCGCAGCACGCGCAATCCGTCGCGAGACCAGTATGAAGATGATGAAATCAAGCCGAATCGTGCGCATCGCTCGCGCGGACCGAAACCTGAACAGGGCATGCAGCGCTATCGCCTGGAAGTGGGTGAGGAACACGGTGTGAAGCCGGGTAATATTGTCGGTGCGATTGCCAATGAACTGGGTCTGGAGAGTGAATTCATCGGTCGTGTGCAGATCCATGATGATCATACGACGGTAGATTTGCCCGAAGGCATGCCCAAAGCCATCTTTAACGACCTGAAACAGGTGCAGGTGTGCGGTCAGCGTCTCGATGCATCCGTGCTGGCATCCGGTGATGCAACGCCTTCCCGGACACCCAGAAAGCAATTCAAACCGGGTAGCGGTGACAGACGCCCCGGTCGTGGTAAATCCGGACGTGATCATTCAGGTGGCGGTGGCAGAAAGCCGCCGAGGCGGCATAAAAAATAATCGTTTCAAGGGGGTGCTTCCGGGATATCAAGGTGTTTTTTTGTACGTTGCATATCCGGTTTTAATATCATTCAAATTACGATAATTGGTTCAGTTATTAATGTAATGAAATCAAGTTGGAATCGACTTATATTCCGTTTTTATGATGAAAGGGGAATAGTTGAATGCATGCTACGTTACCGTTACTGAAAGAGAGTGATTTTCCTGCCATTCGCCGTGGTAAGCTGGAAACCTTGCAGGTCAATCTCGGCTATCTGTGTAATCAGACCTGTTTGCATTGTCATGTCAATGCAGGGCCGCGCCGCAAGGAGATTATGAGCAAAGAAACGGTGCAGACCGTGCTTGATTATCTCACGGCCCAACAAATTAAAACGCTGGATCTGACCGGCGGTGCGCCGGAAATGAATCCGCACTTCCGGTTTCTGGTGCAACAGGCCAATGCGATGGGCGTGCGTGTGATTGATCGCTGTAATCTGACCATTCTGGAAGAAGAAGGTTATGAGAATATGGCTTCATTTTTGGCTGATCACAGTGTGGAAGTGGTGGCCTCCTTGCCATGTTACTTGGGCTCCAATGTCGATGCCCAGCGTGGTAAAGGCGTGTTTGACCAGAGTATCACGGCGTTGCAG
Organism: uncultured Zetaproteobacteria bacterium; assembly: GCA_964636805.1. Taxonomy (GTDB): domain Bacteria; phylum Pseudomonadota; class Zetaproteobacteria; order Mariprofundales; family Mariprofundaceae; genus Mariprofundus. Next base: position 1,117 of record CAZWWF010000122.1, on the reverse strand, counting down.
AGGTTAAATAAACTGGGTTATGGCATTGAGGGTTCAGGGCTGACACTGACGCTGGTATATAATCCGCCGGGGGCAGTCTTGCCTCCGCCACAGCAAGAACTTGAGGCAGCCTATAAGCGCGAGTTGCATTTGCGTTATGGTATCGCCTTCAATCATTTGTTTACCATTACCAATATGCCTATTAAGCGCTTTGGCAGTACATTGATTTCCCGTGGTGAATTCGCCAGTTATATGCAGCTGCTGAAGGAATCGTATCGTGAAGATAACCTGTATGACGTGATGTGCCGCAGCCTGATCAGTGTCGATTGGCAGGGCTTTGTCTATGACTGCGATTTCAACCAGATGTTGAACCTGCCCATGCAGGAGTCCGGGGGGGAACACAGTCATTTATCCGATTTGATGCAGGAGGACCTTGCCGGTCGCCCCATCACCGTCATGGATCACTGCTATGGTTGTACGGCCGGTCAGGGTTCCAGTTGCGGCGGCGCGCTGGAGGACTGAATGGCGTTATATGATGATATTGCTGCATTGCAGCAGAATATGGCAGCTCAGATTCCCGATTCTGTCATGACCATGATGCAGGAAGCGACAGCTGAGCTGGCTCGATCAGAACTGCCTGAACAGGCGCTGAAAGCTGGCGATACGATGCCGGATTTTGTGTTGCCGGATCTGGATGGCGGCCATATGCAGCTGGCTGAGCTGTTACAGGAAGCGCCACTGGTGATCAGCTTTTATCGTGGCGGCTGGTGCCCTTATTGCAACCTGGAAATGCAGGCATTGCAGCGTTCATTGCCCGATATCGGGCGGGCTGGCGGACAGCTTATTGCCATTGCCCCGGAGCTGCCTGAACAGGCAGAACAAACACGGGATAAAGGAAACCTGACGTTTCCGCTATTGTATGACCGGGACAATACGCTGGCCAGACGGTTCGGGCTGGTATTCACGCTGCCGGATATGTTGCGACCTGTCTATGAAGGTTTCGGTATTGATCTGGAAGAGAGTCAGGGCAATGATCATTTTGAACTACCCGTGCCGGCGACCTATATTGTGCGCCCGAACGGTCTGATTGCATTCGCTTTTGTCGATGTGGATTATACACGACGTGTGGAGCCGGACA
>CAZWWF010000121.1:0-4377 GCA_964636805.1 uncultured Zetaproteobacteria bacterium | reverse complement strand
GGAGAACGGATATGAATCAAAACCTCTCTGCTTTGAATAACAGGTTTGCAATCGATGACCGGATCGGCTTCCATAACCCGGGTGGCGAATGCATTCTCGTCGACATTACAAACCGTCACTGTTCGGCATCTATCGCGTTACAAGGCGCCCACCTGCTCTCGTGGATACCATCAGGACAACAACCTGTGATATGGATGTCACAGGATGCCCGACTTCGCAAAGGTAAATCCGTTCGTGGCGGCATTCCGGTCTGCTGGCCATGGTTCGGAGCCCATGATCCGGAAAATTCTTTCCCGGCGCATGGATTTGCCCGCACTTCCATGTGGAATGTCACAACCACCGAACTATTGGCAGATGACAGTTGTCGTATTTCATTCGAACTCGCCGTTGCAGCCAATCACCCCTTATGGCCGCATGCAACGCGATGTGAACTACGCATGACGCTGGGCACAACACTGGATATGCAACTGATCACCACAAACCGTCATGATAAAGCCATGGCCATCAGTCAGGCCTTGCATACCTATTTTGCTGTCGGCGACATTCGATCTGTTTCAGTTCTCGGGCTGGACGGTTGCGCATACCTTGATAAGCCGGATGATTTCAAACGGAAACAGCAATATGGCCCGGTCACATTTAACGATGAAGTCGACCGGATTTATCTGGACACAACAGATGATTGTCTGATTAAAGATCCGATCCATCAACGCAGTATTCATATTGCAAAAGCCGGCAGTGCCTCGACCATTGTATGGAATCCATGGCAACAACGTGCCGATGCGATGGGTGATATGGGTGAAGATGGTTATCTCACCATGCTATGCGTGGAAAGCGCCAATGCAGCGGATAACCGTATCGAAATTCAGCCGGGAAGCTCTCACACACTGTCGGTCCGATACAGCATTGAGCACCCCGAGACATGAGAAGCTCTGAAACCGCCCTGTAACTCAAACTTTTGCTTGTATGCAAACAAACATTCACCTAAAGTGCGCCGCGTTTTACGGAGGTATAGTCATGGCTAAGCGTTGTGAAGTATGTGGAAAAGGTCCGATGGCCGGCAATAATGTCAGCCACGCGCATAATACGACCCGTCGTCGTTTTCTGCCCAACCTGCAGCAGGTTCGTGCTGTTGTTGATGGCCAGACGCGCAAGGTAAAGGTATGCTCAAGCTGCCTGCGTTCCGGAAAAGTCCAGAAGGCAGCCTGATTACCCACTGCTTTTATTGAATCGTTTTCATTGAATAACTTTTGTTGAATCTGAATCAAAAAGGGCGTCTGGAAACAGACGCCCTTTTTGATTGCCTGTCACATTGATTCAATCAATTCGGGCGATCAGATCCATTTCAACTTTAGCGGCCATAGGCAATGCCGCTACTGCCACAGTTGCACGGGCCGGACGATGTTCTCCCAGCCAGTTTGCATAAATTTTATTCACCCGTGGAAAATCATTCATATCAGTCAAAAAGATATTTACTTTCACAATATCAGTAATCGAAGCGCCCGCTTCGTTCAATACGGCAGTCAGGTTCTCTGTAACCTGACGCATCTGCGCTTCTACATCATCGGCCACCAGTTTTCCTTCTGCAGGGAACAGACCGATCTGACCCGAAGCATACAGAACCCCGCCTGAAATAACCGCCTGGCTGTACGGGCCGACCGCCTCGGGGGCATTGTCCGAATGTATGATTGTTATAGAATTCATGTTTTTGTTTCCTTGTTCTCATCTGATTTGAATGAAGCATGCTTGCGACTGAAAAAATCGCGCAATGTTTCGGCCAGCGCCCGTGATTCCGGCTTGCCGCTCAGGCCAACCTGATTACGACGTACGACACGCACCACACCATCCACAGCCTTGATCGAACGCAATACCCGCGCCAGATGCACGCGATCCTCGACTTCAACCAGAAACAGCAGTTCAGTCACGGCACCACCACGCTGTTTCAGTTTCACATCTTCAATACTCGAACTTGCGTTGGCAATGCATTGGGTAACACTGGCCAGCATACCGCGCCTGTTACGGGAACGAACCTCAATACCGGTTTTGAACAACTGGCCTGCTTGTGCTTCCCATTCCACCTCAAGAAAATCCTTATTTTCCTGTCCGGAAATACTTGGGCACTTTCTATGGTGCAGAATCATGCCCTCGCCGGAACTGAACTGACCCAACACAGGGTCTCCGGGAATTGGATGACAACATTCAGCAGCATGCATCAACGTCCGTTTCATGCCCATCAGCTTCAACGGCAAAATACTATCGTGTCCAACCACGTCCAGCAGTCTGTGTACGGGAATTTCGCCACGCCCCATACGGATTTTCAGTTCGTCCAGGTCGGCACACTGTAATTGTTCCAGCACAGCCTTGCCTACATCCTTTTTACCCAGTGACTCACGCAGAATATTTTCACCCATACGGATACCTGCTTCACGCTCCTGGCGCTTGAACCATTGGCGAATGGCCTGTTTGGCTCGCGGGGTTTTGACATACTTAATCCATTTCCGCCCAGGCGACTGGTCGGGGCTGGTCATCACTTCAATTTGATCACCATTTCTCAGACGGGTGGAAAAATCCGCGATTTCACCATTAATCCGGACACCGACACAATGATGTCCGACTTCGGTATGTACGGCATAGGCAAAGTCCAGAGGCCGGGCTCCTCGGGGTAAAGGAAATATATCGCCATCGCGGCTGAATACGTACACTTCCTGCACAAATAGATCGAGTCGTACGTTTTCAAGAAATTCTCCCGGATTATCTGTTTCCTGCAACAGTTCCGTCAGTTGCTTGAGCCACTTAAAGGTATCCTGACTATCACCGGTATCACCCTCTTTATAAACCCAGTGCGCTGCCACACCTTCCTCGGCATAAGAATGCATCTCTTCGGTACGGATTTGCACTTCAATACGAAAGTTTTCCGGACCAATCACAGATGTATGCAGAGACTGGTAGCCATTCGGTTTCGGCAATGCAATATAATCCTTGAAGCGACCCGGCACAGGCCTGTACAGACTGTGTACCACCCCCAGCGCCTGATAACAGGCCGTCAAATCTTTCACGATGATACGAAATGCCACCAAATCAAAAATTTCATTAAAATCAATGTGTTTGCGCTGCATCTTCTCATGGATGCTGTACAGATGTTTCATCCGCCCCTGCACTTTCGCATCCAAACCATGGCGTTGCAGGGCTTGTTGAATAATTCCCTCCAGGCGTTCGCGGGTCTGATTCAATCCTTCCAGCCGATCCTGTATCTCTCCCAGCAGCTCTTTATAAGCATCCGTTTCCAGATAGGAAAATACCAGGTCTTCCATTTCTTGCTTAATCCAGTGAATACCAAGCCGATGAGCCAGAGGCGCATAAATCTGCAGTGTTTCTTCACCAATCATGCGGCGCTTTTCTTCCCGCATGAAACCCAGCGTACGCATATTATGAAGCCGATCGGCAAGCTTGACGATCAGAACGCGGATATCCTGAGCCGTGGCCAGAATCATTTTTCGGAAATTTTCAGCCTGTTTATGTTCTTTTGAATGAAAATGAATCTGGCCGATTTTTGTCATGCCATCGACAAGACGAGCGATGTCGGCGCCAAAATGATGTTCGATATCTTCCAGTGTTACGCTGGTATCTTCGACAGTATCATGCAGCAAACCGGTGATCACAGTGGATTCATCCATACCAAGACTGGCCAGAATATCGGCTACAGCCAGCGGATGCGTAATATAGGGATCGCCGGAAGCACGTATCTGCCCGGCATGTGCATGCGCTGCAAACACGTAGGCGCGATTAATCAGATCAATATCTGCTTTTGGCGAGTACGAAGCTACACGTTCGGTAATTTCAAAGATGCGACTCACAATTCAGTTCAGGCAATGATGAAATAACAGAGCCGCAGCACAGGATCAGACGACCTCTTCATCCTCTGCTTCAGCAAATGCGGCCAACCGGCGTTTTTCCTGATTGTCCTGTTCAAACAACACGTCCCAGGATACAAAACCGTCACCGATTTCTCTCAAGGCGAGCACTGCAGGCTTATCCTCATCTGAGGCCACCATGGCAGGCATACCGCGCAGCAACTGGCGGGCACGGCGGGATGCCAGCAACACCATTTCAAAGCGATTGGGATAATAGCTGATACAATCTTCAACAGTTACGCGAGCCATGCGGCTTACCTCCGGATAAACAATGTCATAAACACTAGGAACGGAATTTTAAATTGCAATCATTGTGAGCCACTTGTAAAAAAACTGGCAGCGAGTCAATCAGAATCGACAGGAGCTGTGGTAAAAATATTCACCAGTCTTTTCAGTGCCTCATCAAAATCATCATTGATCACCTGATAGTGTGCCTCATCGGCATGGGACATTTCTTCCTGTGCCGCCG
>CAZWWF010000120.1:0-4381 GCA_964636805.1 uncultured Zetaproteobacteria bacterium | reverse complement strand
GGCTTCGCCGTTACGCCTTATATCCCCGACCTGAAGGACGTGGTTTTACGGCGTGACTGATAAAACCTGCTCATGATCCGGATAGAGTGATTCAATCAAATCAGCATGGTATTCGGTGATTTTTCTGCGTTTGAGTTTCAGTGTGGGTGTCAGGAAACCGTCAGCCTGGGTCCATTCGGTATCGACAAATGCAAATCGTTTCACCTGCATATAACTGGGCAGATCGAATTCATCGCTGCGCAAGCGCTCGAGCACCCATAATGAAACATCCTGATTGTCTCGCCAGTCTGCCGGCAGCGGTTTCTTCTTGTCCTGCTGCCATGCACGGGCAAGCGCTGTTTTTTCGGGCACCAGCAATGCGGCCACATAGGGGCGATTATCTGCCAAAACCATTGTTTGCAGAAAACACGGGTCCTGATTCAGATGCTGCTCGATTACTGCCGGAGGAACATTTTCTCCATTGGAAAGCACCATCATTTCTTTTTTGCGATCGACAATGGTGATATACCCCTCATCATCTATTTCCACGATATCTCCGGTATACAACCAGCCATCAGGATCGAAGACTGTTGCTGTTGCTTCGGGATTATTCCAATAGCCCTGCATCACCATCGGACCTTTCACCAGCAGTTCACCATCATCCGCCACCTTGAATTCCACCCCGGCCAGAGCTACCCCAACTGATGCAGGTTTAATGTTACCGGCTACATTTACCGATAATATCGGCGAAGTTTCAGTCAATCCGTAACCGGGCAATACCATGATATCAGCCGCCAACAAAAAACGGGCAATTTTTGGATGCAGCGCCGCGCCACCGGAAATAAATAGACGAATTCTTCCCCCCATCTTTTCACGCAGCTTGGCATTGACCACTTTATCGAGCAGCCCCCACACGAATGCTTTTCCGGCCGCCAGGTCTTTGCCCTGCTGTTTTAATTCAAACCGTTCCATGCCCAGCTTTTGAGCCAGATTGAACAACTTGCGTTTCAAGCCCGGCCCCGCCGACAGCTTGGCCTGCACTCCGGCATAAATCTTTTCATACAGGCGCGGAACAGAAATCATGATTGTGGGCTGCACTTCCGGCATGTCACGCAGCAGGGTTGTGACCGCTTCAGCATAAGCAATCTCGGAACCACAGGCAGTCGGCAGGAAATGGCCGACAGTGCGTTCAAAAGCATGTGATGTCGGCAGGAACGACAGGAACAAATCATCGGGAAATACCGGCACGCCACCAACCCCTGCCACCACATCACTTAGCAGATTGCCATGACTGAGCATCACGCCCTTGGGGTGGCCGGTCGTACCCGAAGTGTATATCAGCGTAGCCAGTTGATCTCGTGCAGGGCATGGCGCTTCCAGTCGGTTATCCCACCGCCCGTCAACAGAAATAGCCGCGATACTCTCTCCCTCCCCATGGAAAGAGATGAATGGAGTGTCCACACTCTCCCGTTTGTATCCTTCAAGCTTGTCCTGCTGTTCACCCTCTTCGACGAAAATCACCGACACATCGGCATCATCAAACACATAGTGGACAGCTTCGGGTGGATCGGTGAAATAGGCAGGTACCGTCACAGCTCCCAATCGCAGTATAGCGAAATCGGCAATAAACCATTCCGGTGAGTTATGCCCCAGAATTCCGACCCGATCCCCGGGTTTTATCCCCTTCGACTCAAGCCACGCCGCCACTCTGAGTACCGACTGCTGTACACGAATCCTTGACCATGAGTGCCAATTGCCATCATCCGTTCTGAATCGCAGCATTGGTTTGTCCAGCCAGTCGGGCGGTGTAGCAAACAACAAATCAGGCAGGCATGTGGCCTGTTCCGCCTGTTTCAACCCGATACAGCGGACCTTATTGGAACTCATGCAGCACCCCCAGATTATCCGGCGCAGTCAATCCAAGTGCTTCGATTTTCTGTATTAATGCGGCTTCATCATATAACCCGAAATGACGCAGTAAACCACCTCGGAAGGGTGGAAATCCGATACCGTAAACAAAGGCAGCATCAAGCTGTTCCGGATCACGCACCACCTGCTCAGACAGGCATTGCAAAGCTTCCAGCAACATCGGAATCAAACAGGCATCTTCAACATCCACAGCCGTCATCACATCAGCAGACGCTGCCATGTCGGCATCAAACTCCTGCTCTTTCACCCGAGCTGAGGGCAAATAAGTGCCCAGTTCAGGGTTCAAAGCACCCTGTTTACCTTTTTCATAGACAAAAAAGCCCTTGCCGGACTTCTCACCCAGCAAACCGGCCTCAACCATCCTGTCGAACCACCCCGGCATGGGCTGTTGATGCTCAAAAGCTTCGGCAAGGTGAGCGCCAACATGATGGCAAATATCCAGCCCCACTCGGTCAGCCAGCTCAATCGCACCCATTGGCATACCGAATCGCTTCAGCACACCATCGACATGTTCGGGTTTCTGGCCAGTTTCAAGTAATTTCAGAGCAGCCGCCATGTATGGCATCAGACAACGATTAATCAGAAAGCCGGGGCGATCCGCCACGATAATCGGGTACTTACCCCATGAAGTCGCCAGTGCACAGGTCTTATCCAGTGTATCAGCTGTCGTTTTTTCACCGGCAATCACTTCAACCAGCGGCATTTTCGGAGCCGGATTAAAGAAGTGCATTCCGGCAATACGCTCGGCATTGGCACGCCGGTGCTGCATATCTGAAATCGACAGGGATGAGGTATTGGACAGCAATAACGTCTCTGTCGACACATATTTGCCGACTTCGACCCATAACTTACGCTTGACCTTGATATCTTCCAGTACCGCTTCGATCACCACATCTGCATCACGCAGGCCACTGCTGTCCAGTACCGGTCTGATCCGGTTCAGTCGCTTGCTATCCGTCCGCCCCCGGCGGGTCGCCAGTCGTCCGATTCCTTTCATACCACGCGCCAACGGTTCAGCGGCCACTTCATGCAGATCCACATCCATCGTTTTCGATGCTACCCAGGCAATACCGCCGCCCATCACACCGGCACCATACACCGCTGCTTTTTTAAACCCGGCCACTGCCTTGCGACCGCGTTTGGCAGCATCCTGCTTTTTCAGCGCATCACCGAGATGAAATACACGAATCAGGTTCTTGCAGGTTGGCGTAACCGCCAGTCGGCCCAGCGATTCAGCTTCGCGCGCCAGTGCCAGCCCATCCGACATGCCAATAACCTCTTGCAGCAAAGCAATCGTGGCAGGAATAGCCGGATAGGCCGCTTCGACATCCAGATGTTTCAAACGTGCATAGGTCTTTTTCTCCACTTGCTGAAAAAACAACACACGTGCCGGCCACAGTTTCAACCACCATGGATTGAATTTACGTGTTTTCACCTTGCCCTTTGCGGCCAGATAAGACACTGCATCATCGAGCTGCTCCGGTTTGCTGCATAAAGCCGCTAAACCAATGCGACGGGCCCGTTTGGCATCAACTGCCCGACCGCTGAGAATCATCTCGACTGCCTGCATCCAGCCAACCCGCCTGGGCAACCGCACACAACCACCGAAACCGGGATGAATACCGATTTTAATTTCCGGTAATGCCAGCTGTGTACGTTTATCATCCACCGCCACGATGTAGTCACAGGCCAGCGCCATTTCCAAGCCTCCGCCCATACAGGCACCGTGCACCAGCGCAATCGATACCGACGGCAATACTTCAATACGGCGACACAGAGACTGTCCGCGTTCCGCCAGTTCGGTTGCTTCATTCGCATCAGTAACAGCCGCTATCATGTCCAGATCCGCGCCGGCGATAAAACAACCGGCACTGCCACTCTCCAGCACCAATATTCCGGGCGGCTCCGCTTCCAGCGCTTCCAGATGCTCCTCCAGTTGCACAATACACGCATCATCAAGTACATTGACCGGCTTGTCAGAACGCTCAAAATGCAGACGAGCGATATTCTCTTCACGTATCAGATTAACAACATTCATGACCCACCTCCGGCCGGTTCACTACCCACCAGCACCGAACCGCCCTGACCGCCTCCAATGCACAGGGTTCCAATCGCCAAACCACCACCTGTATCATCACGTAACTGTCTGAGCAGGGTCAGCACCAGGCGTGCACCGGTCATGCCAACCGGATGCCCGAAAGCCACTGCCCCACCATGCACATTCAGCATATCCATTTCCGGTGCACCAACAGCTTTCCCGACTCCCAGGTTTTTGTTTGCAAATGCATCTGAATCCATCGCTTTCAGACAGGCAAGCACCTGTGCAGCAAATGCTTCATTGATTTCTACTCTGGCCAGGTCAGACATACTCATACCTGCCGATACCAACAACCGCTGCGTGGCAAACACCGGCCCCAGGCCCATGCGCGCCGGATCGCAACCGGCATAAGCCCAGTCGTGCAGATAACCCATG
>CAZWWF010000119.1:1744-4392 GCA_964636805.1 uncultured Zetaproteobacteria bacterium | reverse complement strand
AATATGCGCTCCATAGCGTTTCAGTTTGAATAATGAGGAGTTTGGATGAGTGAACCAGTACTTCGCTGTTTCCCGTTTGGGGGCGTTGGCGAATTCGGTAAAAATATGATGGTGTACGCCCTTGATGATGATGCGGTCATTGTCGATTGCGGCATGGGATTTCCTGAACCGGGCCAGCATGGTGTGGATGTGGTGGTGCCGGATATCTCGGCTCTGGATGAACTGGGGCTGAATATCCATGCCCTGTTACTGACCCATGGCCATGAAGATCATATCGGCGGATTGCCGCATCTGTTGCCGAAGCTGAAATTGCCGGTGTATGGCACGGAAGTGACGCTGGCGCTGGTTCGCAACAAGTTGACTGAACGCGGCTACAAGGGTGATTTGAGAGCCTTGCCCGAGAATGGCGACAGTGTGAAGGTGGGGCCGTTCAAGGTAGAAGGTGTGCCGGTGACACATTCGATTATGGATGCCGTGTCGATTGCGATTCATACCGTGCTCGGTGTGATTATTCATACCGGGGATTTCAAGCTTGATCCGGCTCCGATTGATGGAAGAACAACAGCTATCCACCGTTTCTCACAACTGGGTGACAAAGGTGTGCTTTTGCTGGCTTCGGATTCCACCAATGCCACGCGCCCCGGCAGTGGCCCGTCCGAGCGTGTTGTGGGGCCGGCTCTGAAGCAGGCCGTGAGCCAGTGTAAGGGCAAGGTGGTGGTGACCACATTTGCTTCCAACATGTTCCGCATTCAGCAGATTGTGGATGCAGCGGTGGCCTGTGGACGCAAGGTGGCAGTGGCCGGACGCAGCCTGGAACGCAATATGGATATCACTCACACCTTGAACAGGCTGAATGTACCGGCCGGCACCATGGTGGATATCAAACAGTGCGGACATGTTCCCGACCATGAGTTGTTGATTATTGCCACCGGTTCACAGGGTGAATCACGGGCGGCGCTGGCACGCCTGGCGCAGGGGCGGTTCAAGGGTGTTACGATCGGGGAAGGGGATATGGTGATCTTTTCATCCAGTAATATTCCCGGCAATGAACGCATTATCGCCGGTCTGTATAATCATATTTATCGCCGCGGCGCACGTGTGATGCACGCCCGTCAGGCACCATTGCATGTGTCCGGTCATGCTCAGGCGCATGAGTTGAAAATGATGATGCAGCTGACCCGTCCGAAATTCTTCTACCCGGTACACGGAGAGTACAGAAATCTGATTGAACATCGCGATCTGGCGATAGCATCCGGTATTCCTTTTGAGAAGACGATTATTGCCGAAAATGGCCACTGCGTGGAAGTGGATCATGAAACCATTCAGGCCGGGCCGGAGTTTCATTCCGGTGCGGTCTTTGTCGATGGCGATGTTCGTGATGAAATCGATGGTATTGTACTGCGTGATCGCAGGGCATTGGCCGAAGACGGCATGATTTCCGCCACTGTGCTGGTAAGTCAGCATGAGGGCACGCTTCTCAATGCTCCGGAACTGGTGGCGCGCGGTGTATTGCATGAGTCTGCCAGTGACGAGGTGTTGGCCAGAGCTGCTGCGGCACTACAGCAATTTCTTGAAGATATGGATCTGGAATTGCTGGCCGATCTGGATGCAACCCGGGAAGAGGTTCGCCTGTTTCTGCGTCGCTGGTGTCGCAAACATATTGGTCGACGCCCCATGGTGCTGCCTGTTGTGGTGGCGGTTTAAAAAGAGGTTCTGATGGAAGTTCGTATGCTTGCCCGTGAGGCGCTGGCGTTATTGGTTGGCGGTGTATCACTGATGCTCATGCTGGCGATGTTCAGTTTTACGCCTGCTGATCCGTCTCTGAATCATGAAACCGGGACGGCGGCCATGAATCTGGCCGGTATTGCCGGTGCCTATGCGGCTGATTTTTTCTACCAGTTGTTCGGCTATGCCGGATGGTTGTGGATTGTGCTGATAAGCGCACTGGCTGTGCGTATCGCATGGGGTAAATCTCCATATCTGGGTAGCTGGACATCATTGTTCTGGTTGCCGGTGGTGTTGGCTATGGCCGCTATTCTTCAGGCTCATATACCTTCGGGTTCCATGCTGGATGTGCTGGGGTTACCAGCCGGCACAGGCGGTGCACTGGGTGCGATGCTGGCTCAGGCGCTTTCTCTGCCACTGGGTGATATTGGCCGGGATATATTGCTGGTAACACTGGGGCTGAGTGCTCTGGTGGCTGCTTCACACTGGTCGCTGTTGAAATTGCTGCGGCAATGTTATGGCGGATTGAAGCTGGCAACGGCATGGCTTGGCGGCGTTGTCAGGAATGTTTTTTCAAAAGCATCGGATCGTAAAGAACGTATCGAAGCGCGTGAAACACGTAAAAAGATTCGCAAGAAGCGGCCAATGCATATTGCTGAATCGGAAGCGGAGGTTGCCAGTCCGGCCAAGGTAACCGTTTCGCGCCGTGCCAAACAGGAGCAGCAGACAGAACTTGCGTTCAAGGAGCAATCCTCCTCAGGATTCAAACTGCCATCGCTGAATATATTCAGTCGCGGCGAAGGAAGACAGCGCGAGCATGATCCCGCTGCATTGCAGGCCATAGCCCGTATGCTGGAGAAAAAACTGCTGGATTACCGAGTCGAAGGGCAGGTTGTTGCAGTGCAACCGGGCCCGGTGGTGAC
>CAZWWF010000119.1:0-1644 GCA_964636805.1 uncultured Zetaproteobacteria bacterium | reverse complement strand
TGGCCAAGATGCCGCATTTACTGGTGGCAGGTACGACAGGCTCCGGTAAATCGGTCGCTGTGAACACCATGATCTGCTCGATTCTGATGACCAGGTCGCCGCAGGATTTACGCCTGATTCTGGTTGATCCGAAGATGCTGGAATTGTCGATGTATGACGATATTCCTCATCTGCTGGTACCGGTGGTGACCAATCCGCACAAGGCGGCGAAGGCGCTTAACTGGGCGGTTTATGAGATGGAGCGCCGCTATCAGCTGATGAGCGAAGCCAGAGTGCGTAATCTCGAAGGTTATAACAAGGCGGCCGAAAAGCAGGAGGGTGCCGAGCGCCTGCCGCAGATTGTAATTGTCATTGATGAGCTGGCTGATCTGATGATGGTGGCCGGTAAAGAGGTGGAGCAGGCTATTTGCAGAATTGCCCAGAAGGCGAGGGCGGCCGGTTTGCATCTGATTTTGGCTACTCAGCGCCCCAGTGTCGATGTCATTACCGGTTTGATCAAGGCGAACCTGCCGAGCCGGTTGTCTTTTCAGGTATCGTCCAAAATCGATTCGCGCACGATTCTCGACCAGATGGGTGCCGAGCAGTTGCTGGGCATGGGTGACAGCCTGTTTCTCAGTGGTGGCCGTGAGTTGAAGCGTGTGCATTGTGCCTTTGTGTCTGATGCCGAGGTGGTTGATCTGGTGGAACATCTCAAGAGTCAGGGTGAACCGGATTATCGTGAAGAGGTGTTTGAAGCCCCGTCTGCCGCAGATGCCAGTGCAGGTTCAGGGCCGGGTGGTGATGAGCATGACGAAAAATATGATGAGGCAGCGGCTCTGATTATCGAAAAAGGGCAATGCTCTGTCTCGATGGTGCAGCGCTATCTGCGTATCGGTTATAACCGTGCCAGTCGTCTGGTTGAACAGATGGAGCGTGAAGGTCTGGTGAGTGCCCCTGGTTCGGGGGGTATTCGCAAGGTGCTGGCGCGCTCAGAACAGGCTGGCGGCGGGGTGATCGAATGATGTTGCGCATGCTTGTTTTATTAGTTGCCATGGGCTTGTTTACAGCTTCTGCCACAGCCACAACACTCAAGCAGGATCGACAGGGCGATGGACTTCATACCAAAAGCACATTTTTTGATAACAGTATCAGGCGTTTATCGAAACTGAAGGGTTTTTCCTGCCGCTTTAATCAGTTGATGGTATTCAGTGACGGTGGAGATGAACAGTATTCGGGTACGCTGGCGATATTAAAACCGAAGCGGTTTCGCTGGCAGTATCAGAAACCCTATGAGCAGCTCTATATCGGCGATGGTCAAACCATCTGGCATTATGAGCCTGATTTGATGCAGGCGGAGCGTTTAAATAACCTGGAATCTGTCGATCCAGCTGTTATGCGCCTGCTGAACGGACAAATCAAACCATCTGAAATCAGTATGCTGAAGCAGGGGTATGATAAAACACTGGATATCCGCCGTTTTCAGGTATCGATTGAAGAGTCACCCAGTGTGTGGCTGGGTTTCTCAAAAGATGGCAATCTGATTTATATCGAACGTCAGGATATGCTGGGAAATCGTAATCAGATGTACCTGTCCGAATGCTCTTACGTTGCACCTGCGGAAAAACTATTTAGTTTTACGCCACCTGCTGATGTGGATGTGCTGGA
>CAZWWF010000118.1:0-4505 GCA_964636805.1 uncultured Zetaproteobacteria bacterium | reverse complement strand
CTTGCCGAGCATCCGGAACAGCTTTTCGGCAACCGGTGACAATGATGTGGCATGAGCCCGAAAAACTGCCGGATCCACATCAATCTGTCGTATCACTTTCACATACAGCTCTTTTGTCAGGATATTTCCCGCTGCGTCCAGCAGCATGATTCTGAGATCACTGAAATCACTGCATGGCTGATCAGCCATGATTTCCATATCGCGCCGCCCGAGTTTAAGAATCCGGCCACCAAAACCATCCGCCAGATGCTTGCCGGTCAACGGCATAATCCGCACATCAACCGGCCTCTCCAGTTGTATCAGTTCGATCGATTCAGGCTCGGGCAATTGCAACGGCTGATCGCCGGATATACCGCCGATATCGTAGATCGTAATAGACTCGCTCAAACCCTTGGGCATCACGCTCATCTGCCCGTCAATCCTGAGCAGGCCGCGACACTCTTCTTTCGTGCTTTCGGAAACCAGAATCTGTCCCCCGATGGTATAGGACTCGATTCTTGATGTGGTGTTTACCACCCGGCCGACCACACCGTATTTGGTTCGTTTGCTGGAACCGATGTTGCCGACAATCACCTCGCCGGTATTGATGCCGATACCCATCTCCACAACGGGGAACCCTGCCTGTTTGTAGCGGCGGTTCACCTCTCGCATGGCCAGTTGCATATCGATCGCGCATCTGACCGCACGCAACGCATCATCCTCACGCAGAACCGGCGCTCCGAAGATAGCCAGAATGGCATCGCCGATAAACTCATCAATGGTTCCCTGATGTTGCTGAATCACTTCAGTCATCTGGCCGAGGAAAATATTGATCATCTTCACCACGGTTTCGGCCGGCAAGCGCTCACCAATGGATGTAAAACCGCGCAAATCCGCCATCATGATAGTCAGATGGCGCTTTTCACCGCCCAGTTTCAGACCCTCGGGCGAATCAATCAGGTTATCGACAATTTCATCCGACAGATAACGCCCGAATGTATCCCGAATAAAACGATAGGCTGAACGCAGTTGAAGATGGGTTTTAACCCTGGACAGTACAATAGCCGGTGTCACCGGCTTGCTGATATAGTCCACACCACCGGCTTCAAAACCCTGCACCTCATCGCGAACTTCATTCATGGCTGTGACGAAAATAACCGGTATGCCTTCGGTCTCCGGCTCTGTTTTCAATCTGCGACAGACTTCGAAGCCGTCCATGCCAGGCATCATGACATCCAGCAAAACCAGATCGGGTGGCTGATCCGAAAAACAGAGTTTCAATGCCTGCTCGCCGTTAATGGCCACCAGCACTTTATAATGGGATTTCAGCAAGCCCCTGAGCACATCGATATTCTCGGGTGTATCATCCACGATCAGAATCGTCGCCCTGTCCCGGCGCACGTCATTGTCCATCTTCATAGTCTGCATCATCCTGATTTTATTCAAAATATGCAATATGTCTGCTATCTTCCATACGACATGCCTCACCGGCATGACGAAAAAACCGGGGATGCAATAAATCGATATCCCCCTAGAGTTCAGGCATTATGAATGCCACTCCCCTGATTCAACTGGCGCTGGCCGAAGATGCTGTATTCAACGATCTGACTGGCATCGCGACCATTCCTGCCGACCTGCAGGGTTCCGCCTGTATTACCGCCAAGGATACCGGCGTGATTTCCGGCATCCCGGTTGCGAATTCCGTTTTTGCCGCCGTGGATAAGAGCATCCGCTGCAACTGGCAAAGCGCGGATGCGGACAGGGTTGAAGCCGGCCATATCATTGGCGAATTAAACGGCCCTGTGCGTTCACTGCTGGCCGCCGAGCGCACCGCCCTGAATTTCCTGCAACATCTGTCCGGCATTGCCACAGCCACCCGGGCTTTCTCGGATGCGCTGCAGGGAACGGATTGCCAGATCGCGGATACGCGTAAAACCACACCGGGATTCCGGCAGCTGGAAAAACAGGCTGTCATCCATGGTGGTGGCATCAATCATCGCATGGATCTGCAAAACGGCATGCTGATCAAGGAAAACCATATCGAGGCATGCGGCTCGATCACGGCGGCGGTCAATGCCTGCCAACAAAACAGTCGAGACAGGCAATGCGGTCAGAGCATATGGGTCGAAGTGGAATGTGAAACACTGGATGAAGTAGCCGAGGCGGTTGCGGTTCATCCGGATATTATCCTGCTCGACAATATGACCCCGGCCATGGTCAAAAAGGCACGGGAAGTCGTTCCTGCTTCCATTCTGCTCGAAGCCAGCGGAAATATCACGCTGGACAATGCCCGTGCCTATGCTGAAACCGGCATCAATCGCATCGCTATTGGTGCCATTACCCATTCTGCCCCGGCACTCGACCTGTCCATGCGAATCGTTCATACAAACGGCAAAACCTCCTCCGGGCACCGCCCTTGAACAAGGCTCGCGAACATATTCTGACCCGGCTGGGCATGAGCCGGACACCTGTTTCCGGCGATGATCTGGCGACCGAACTGGGACTGTCACGTGCCGGTATCTGGAAGCACATCCAGATGCTGAAAAAAACCGGTATCGCTATCGAAGCGCATCCCGGTAAAGGTTATATGCTGAATTCGGAAATATTCAGCGCAGGATTGATCAAGACACAGTTAACCACCCGGCGTATTGGCAAACAGATCATGGTACTCGAGGAAACAGGCTCGACCAATCAGGATGCCATGCAACAGGCAGAGGCCGGCGCGGAAGAAGGTCTGGTGATTTTCGCCAACCGGCAGCACCAGGGCAAGGGAAGGCTGGGGCGAA
Source organism: uncultured Zetaproteobacteria bacterium (assembly GCA_964636805.1). GTDB lineage: Bacteria > Pseudomonadota > Zetaproteobacteria > Mariprofundales > Mariprofundaceae > Mariprofundus. Next base: position 1,740 of record CAZWWF010000118.1, on the reverse strand, counting down.
GCTGGCATACCATGTCCGGATCGCTGGCGGTCAGTATCCTGCTGCGCCCCGATTTACCCCCGGAGCAGGTGCCGCAACTATCGTTACTGACTGCCGTTGCCCTGCATGAAGTGTTAAGCCGGTATGCGCCGGACCTCCGTATCAAATGGCCCAATGATCTGCTTCACCACGGTAAAAAAGTTGCAGGTATTCTGACCGAGATGCGTGCGGAACCCGGTCGTGTACATGCTGTTGTGCTCGGCTTCGGTATCAATCTGGCTGCACCGGCTGACGGCTGGCCGGCCGACATCAACAAACCGGCTACCGATCTGGCCACGATCAGCACCTCGCCTGTCTCCAGAACAGCTCTGTCCATAGCTATTCTGAATGCGCTGGATCAATGGTATGATATCTGTTTGCAGCACGGTTTTGCCCCCGTTCATCGTGCCTGGTGGCAAGCTCATGTGGCCTCCGGCGCCAGAGTCAGTGTGTACGATGGTCGGCAATACATCGAGGGTATTGCGACTGCGCTTGATGACGATGGTGCCCTGCTGCTGGATACCGGAAACGGTATCAAACGCATCATCGCCGGCGATCTGGAGTTGTTATCATGAATAAGAAACTGCTGGTCGCCGATATCGGTAACACCCAGATGGTCTTCGGCCTGTTTGAAGGGGAACAACTGATCACCCACTGGCGTCTCTCCAGCGAGCGACAGCTCACGCCGGATGAACTGGCATGGCAGTTACACGGTATGTTTGAGCAATCCGGCCAGCCAGCCGGTCAGATTCAGGGCATTATGGTCGCCAGTGTTGTGCCGCATCTGGACACGCCGCTGGCGGATGCCTGCCGGCGCATTTGCGGCCAGCAACCCGCCATGATCGGAAGCGGTGAAGTTAAAACCGGCCTGGCAGTCGATTACAAAAACCCCCGGGAAGTGGGCGCGGACCGAATCGTCAATGCGGTTGCGGCACGCGAGCAGTTCGGAGCACCGGCGATTGTGCTGGACTGCGGTACAGCCACGACATTCGATATTGTTTCCCCGCAGGGCCATTACGCCGGGGGACTGATTCTGCCCGGGATTGAAATGGCATTATCCGCGTTATGTCAGCGCGCTGCCAAATTGCCGGAAGTATCCATCAGGCGATCCGATGAACTGATCGGCCGAGATACTATCTCCAGCATCCAGTCCGGCAGTTACTGGGCTGCAGTCGATGCAATAGCCGGTCTGATCAAACGATTGCGACAACAGCACGGATATCAGGATGCGCCGGTGATTGCCACCGGCGGTCTGATTCCGCTGCTCATTGATGACCTGCCGGAAATCAATCATCACCTGCCCCATCTGACCCTTACCGGTCTGCATTTGCTGGCAAAAAGACATTTCAACCAGTCCTGAACCATTGCGTCATGCTTAATAAAATCCGATATTCTGAAAAAGCCATCGCTATGGTGGAGCACCATAGCGCAAATCAGGTCCGTTTGTGGGTGAAAATAACCAACCCGGGGAATATACATCAGGGATGGGGGGGGGATAGGGATGCATATCCACCCGGGTCAGCGATTGCCGAGTTATCTCGCGAGATAAACTGTCAAGATGCAGCAACAATGCCGCCAAAGCTCGAGCAATGGTGCAAATCATGAATGGGCAGTGGATATAAAATGTGATCTGTGTCATAAAACACATATGACTGAAGCGGAACCACTTGCGAAGATTGACTTCGCCATCCGTGCCCGCAGAGTTTTACCCGAACACGCATG
>CAZWWF010000117.1:0-4524 GCA_964636805.1 uncultured Zetaproteobacteria bacterium | reverse complement strand
GTGGGGCGATGCCTTCCACTGCCCTGGCCATAGCGCGAATATGATCGGGGCCGGTACCGCAGCAGCCACCGATAATGTTCAGAAAACCGGATTCTGCCCACTCTCTAATTTCAGCGGCCATATCTTCCGGTGTTTCATCGTAACCACCGAAGGCATTGGGAAGCCCTGCATTGGGATGGGCATTGATGGCACAGGAGGCTGTATCGGACAGTTCTTCGACATACTGGCGTAATTCGCCGGCACCCAAGGCACAATTCAGCCCAATGGAGACAGGTTGGGCATGTGCCAGTGAATTGTAAAAGGCCGTGGCAGTCTGGCCGGACAGGGTGCGGCCGGAGGCATCGGTAATGGTGCCGGATATCATGATGGGTAATTCCATCTCTGTATCTTCAAAATATTTCTTCACTGCAAAAACCGCAGCTTTGGCATTGAGCGTATCAAAGACGGTTTCAATCAGGATAATGTCAGTGCCGCCATCGATCAGGCCACGAATAGCTTCGGTGTAGGTTTCCACCAGTTCATCGAAGCTGATATTACGGAAACCCGGATCATTCACATCAGGCGAAAGCGAACATGTGCGTGATGTCGGCCCCAGTACGCCAGCGACAAAGCGCGGTTTTGCGTCATTTTCCACTGCATCACAGGCTTCGCGTGCGAGTGCCGCGCCTGTTTTGTTCAGTTCATAGACCAGTGATTCCATGCCATAATCGGCCATAGATACGGAATTGGCATTGAATGTGTTGGTTTCAACGATATCAGAGCCTGCTTCAAGATAAGCGGTATGTATCTCCCGGATGATTTGCGGCTGTGTCAGGGATAGCAGGTCATTGTTGCCTTTCAGTTCGCTGGGCCAGTCGGCAAAGCGGTCTCCTCTGTAATCGGATTCCTCCAGCCCGTAAGACTGGATCATCGTACCCATGGCACCATCCAGAATCAGAATCCGCTGCTTCATCTGTTGCTGTAAAAGATCGGCTCGTTTCATGCGGCGCAAGCTAACAGTACTGATATATTCTAGTAATCATAAAAATAATACCCTTTCATCTGTGGGGTGACATTGTCAGTCTCAATTGTGTTTTTTTCTGCTATAATTGCCGCCTGATATCGAAGGCAGGTGTTGCCTTCTTGCCGTGTGTTGACGTTTTCCTGTATCAAACAGCATGGTTCCAGGTGAGTATTTACAAGGGAGTTCCTGTATCAATGAGTGAGCAGAAAAAAAGTAGTAATGTGGTTTGGCATCAGGCTACCGTAACACGCAAGCGTCGTGAAGCAGCCAATGGTCATCACAGTGTGATTCTATGGTTCACAGGCTTGTCCGGAGCGGGAAAATCGACACTGGCCCATGCTGTTGAAGAAAGACTACATCAACTGGGTGCGCGAACCTTTGTTTTTGATGGTGATAATGTCCGGCATGGCCTTTGTTCCGACCTTGGATTCTCGGATGCCGACAGACAGGAAAATATCCGTCGTATTGGTGAAATGTCCAAGCTGATTATTGAGGCCGGTGTGATTGCGCTGACCGCATTTATCTCTCCATTCCGGGCTGATCGCGACAGGGTGCGGGCACTGGCCGACGACGGCGATTTTATTGAAGTGTATTGTCGTGCTTCTGTTGATGAGTGTGAATCAAGAGATGTGAAAGGTTTGTATGCCCGTGCGCGGTCCGGAGAAATCAGGGCATTTACAGGTATTTCCTCGCCCTACGAGGAGCCCGAGAACCCTGAACTGGTTGTGGATACAGGAACATTGCCGTTGGATGAATGTGTTGAACAGGTGCTGGCCTATCTGCAAGGGGCAGGGGTGATCGGAAGCAGTGAGAAGTAATCAGTGGCTGTTCACTGGACGGGTGAGTGCGATCAGTCAGAACTTACAGTGACTATGAAAATTGATTTTTCCGGTGGAGTACATGAATATAAATCATAAGGCGCAAGCTATTTCTTCTGCAAAGGTGCTGGTAACCGGTGCGGCAGGTTTTATCGGCTCCCACTTGAGTCACCGGTTGCTGGCAGCTGGTAATGAAGTGATAGGACTGGATAATCTGAATGACTATTACGATGTCAGCCTCAAAGAGGCTCGACTTAAGCGGTTGACAGAACAGTGCGGATTCCGTTTTGTGAAAATGGATGTTGCAGACAGGCCGGGTATGGAGGAATTGTTTTTAGAAGAGCAGTTCGACCGGGTTGTTCATCTGGCCGCTCAGGCCGGGGTACGCTATTCATTGCAGAATCCGCATGCCTATATTGACAGTAATATTGTCGGCTTTACCAATATTCTGGAAGGTTGCCGTCACAATGCTATCAAACATTTGGTTTATGCTTCCTCATCCTCTGTATATGGTGCCAATGAGTCGATGCCCTTTTCGGTGCACGATAATGTGGACCACCCGGTTTCGCTATATGCGGCAACCAAAAAAGCCAACGAACTGATGGCGCATACCTACTCACATCTGTATGGTCTGCCAACAACGGGGTTGCGTTTTTTTACAGTATACGGGCCATGGGGAAGACCTGACATGGCCTATTTCCTGTTTACCCGAGCGATCCTGGCCGGAGAATCAATTGATGTGTTCAATCATGGCAATATGCAGCGTGATTTTACTTATATTGATGATGTTGTTGAAGGTGTGATTCGTGTGCTGGGTCATACGGCTGAAGCGAATTCCGAGTGGGATGGTAAAATCCCGGATCCCGGTTCAAGCAAGGCGCCATGGCGGGTTTACAATATCGGTAATGCCAGCCCGGTAAAATTGGGCAATTTTATTGCAGCCATTGAAAAAGCGCTGGGCATAGATGCGAAGAAGAATTTTTTAGATATGCAACCCGGCGATGTGCAGGCTACTTATGCTGATGTGGCTGATCTGATGCGTGACATGGATTATCGACCAGTGACTCAAGTGAATGAAGGTGTGCAGCAATTTGTGGACTGGTATAAAGCTTACCATCAGTGTTAACCTCAAATCCGAATTGGCATGCGCCGCATGCCACACTCCTTTGATTCGGGGCATCCATGCCCCTCACCCTGCGGGCGGCCTAAAGTCCGTCCAAACGGCTATCCTGCCTTTTTGTGATTCGGGGCATCCATGCCCCTCACCCTTCGGGCTGCCTGAAATCTGTCCAAACGGTATCCTGCCTTTTTGTGATTCGCCCGGTATTCCGGAAAATCACTTATCACCGGCAAGGTGACAGCATGATTTTACGAAACAGCATACAAACCAAATACTTGCAACCTGCATCCAATACCGGATGTTGGGGTTAAAGGAATTTCAATGACATATAAACCAAAAAATATTCTGGTAACCGGCGGAGCAGGTTTTATCGGCAGCAATTACGCGCGTTTCATGCTATCCAGCGATCCGGATGTGCGCATCGTTAATCTTGATCTGCTTACCTATGCAGGTTCGCTGGATAATCTTAAAGATTTGCCGGATGCATCGCGCCATCGTTTCGTGCAGGGCGATATCTGCGATAGGGGATTGATCGATCGGCTGTTACATGATCATGAAATCGATACCATTGTGCATTTTGCCGCCGAGTCACATGTCGACAATTCTATCTCTGGCCCGGAAGTATTTGTAAAAACAAATGTCATGGGCACATTTACCTTGCTGGAAGCGGCCCGTCAGTATTGGCTTGAAAGCCCATCCCGGTCATCTTTCCGGTTCCACCATATTTCTACCGATGAAGTGTATGGCACGCTTGAAAAAGATGATCCGGCATTCAGTGAAACCACACCCTATGCACCCAATTCTCCGTATTCAGCTTCCAAGGCAGGCTCTGATCATCTGGTGCGTGCCTATTTCCATACCTATGGCCTGCCTGTCACCACAACCAATTGCTCTAACAACTATGGACCGTACCAGCACAGCGAGAAACTGATTCCGACGATTATCCGCAACTGTCTGAATGGCAGCCCTATCCCTGTATATGGTGACGGCTCCAATATCCGCGACTGGCTCTATGTTGAAGATCATTGCTCAGGTATCGATGCAGTGATTCGGGCTGGCACGCCGGGCGAAACCTATAATATTGGCGGTATCAACGAGTGGGCCAATATCGACATCGTGAAATGCATCTGCAGATTGATGGATGAGTTCAGGGCAGATTGCAGCCAGCAGTCCAGCCACGAATCGTTGATCTCATTTGTGACTGATCGTCCCGGCCATGACTGGCGTTATGCCATCGATGCCACCAAGGTGGGACAGGAATTGGGCTGGAAACCGGCAGAAACTTTTGAAACAGGTATCCGGAAAACGGTGCAGTGGTATTTGAAAGAGGCTGTATAGCATCCTAGCGGATACAGCCTTTGTTTTGTGAGATGCTGATTTATTCAGCATTTCCATACAGGCCATCCATGACCTGCCAACTCAGGCACGTACGTGCCTGGGTTGTAAACAAAGACAAAACTGTGTTTTGCCTTTGCGCGTTGATTTTTGCCAGGATGAGGATGAATCAGCATCTCTGGATTAGCATCTCTTTAACGACCAAACACTTTTTTCAGAATAGACGTGGTACGTTTGACAGGATTCTT
>CAZWWF010000116.1:0-4578 GCA_964636805.1 uncultured Zetaproteobacteria bacterium | reverse complement strand
CAGTGGCGGCGTTTCGGTCCGATGCATTTAACGGTAGCCGGCAGGAAAGGGAAAACTTCAGTGCGTTTGCAGGGCCGTGATATTCAGCGCCGCAAGGATGTCAGCGAAAGTTTTCCGGTGCTGGTGGAGGCACCGCAGGGCCGTAAAATTGTGGACGGGGCACCGGGTGAGCGCAGACGCTGGCTGGATGCGCTGATGATGATCTGTTTCAGGCATACGCGCATGCATTATGATTGTTATCTGCGTGCTGTCATGCAGCGTGGTCGTTTGCTCAGGCGGCAGGTGTTTTCCAGTGAACTCGATGCCTGGGAACAGCAGATTGTTCAACACGGATTACAGATTGTCAGTGCACGTTGTCGTCTGATCACGGAAATCAATACCTTGCTGCTGGAAGAACAGATTTTGACTGAGGATGCCGTGAGTGTATCAGTGAGTATGCCGGATTATTCGCAGGTGGTATGGCTGGGGCGTCTGAAAAGCAAACGCAACGATGATGCCCGAGTCGGGAGTTTGCGATTCGGGCCGCATGTGGACGGTATCAATATCAGCTTCCAGGGGCGCGAGATTCGCAGTGCCGGTTCCCGTGGACAGCAAAAGCTGGCTGCGATAGCCTTGAAGATGGCAGAATGCGCACTGTGGAGCAGGTATCGGCGTTTGATACCGGTGATATTGCTGGATGATTGTCTGGAAGCACTGGATCGACATCGGCAGATGAGATTGTTTCATCGTTTGCAGCAAAGCCCGGCGCAGATTTTAATGACAGCTCCTGATGGCGTGGAGATTACTCCTCAACTGGATATCCATACTCAGATATTAACGCAGCACGGATTATGTGATGCTACATGTGATATTGAGCTGGGTCAGCAGCTGGTGACCATGAATAAAGAATCAATCAATGAAACAACCATGGAGGAAGCAGCATGAGTGCTTCTCAACAACCGCAAGATTATAGCGCTGACAGTATCAAGGTACTGCGCGGACTGGATGCCGTACGTAAACGTCCTGGCATGTATATCGGTGATACCGATGACGGTACCGGGTTGCATCATATGGTATTCGAGGTTGTGGATAATGCGATCGATGAAGCATTAGCGGGACATTGCGATAAAATTGAAGTGATCATTCATTCCGATGATTCGGTGACTGTGCGTGATAACGGACGTGGTATTCCGGTTGGCATGCATTCAGAAGAGAAAGTATCAGCTGCTGAAGTAATTATGACAGTGCTGCATGCCGGTGGTAAATTTGATGATAATTCCTATAAAGTGTCCGGCGGATTACATGGTGTGGGTGTCTCTGTGGTGAATGCCCTGTCAGAATCACTGGAACTGGTGATTCGGCGTGAAGGCAAGGTGCATTATCAGAAATATGCCATGGGTGAACCGGTCGCTCCGCTGAAAGTGATTGGCGAAGCCAAGGGTACGGGCACGGAAGTCCGTTTCCTGCCGAGTCTGGAAATATTTTCCCATCGTAATATGTCGTTCGATATTCTAGCTGCCCGTTTGCGTGAATTGTCATTTTTGAACTCCGGTGTGCATATCGAGGTCATCGATGAGCGCAGCGATAACAAGGTAGTGTTTGAATATGAAGGCGGCATTTCAGCTTTTGTGACACATTTAAATCGCACCCGTACACCCTTGCATGCGCAATGTGTAAGCATGAATGGAGAAAGAGATGGTGTTACAGCCGAGTTGGCCATGCAGTGGACTGATTCGTATCAGGAAAATATATTCTGTTTTACCAACAATATCCCACAAAAGGACGGTGGCAGCCATCTGGCAGGCTTGCGCGGCGCCCTGACACGAACCATTAACAATTACGCCAATGCGAACGGGCTGACCAAGAAATTAAAAGTCAGTTTGACGGGTGAGGACTGTCGTGAGGGATTAACGGCCGTATTGTCGGTCAAAGTACCTGATCCGAAATTCTCATCTCAAACCAAAGAAAAACTGGTATCTTCCGAAGTACGCCCGATTGTGGAAAGTATCGTGAACGAAAAACTGGCCGAGTGGTTTGAAGAAAACCCGAAAGAAGCCCGGCGCATTGTCAGCAAGGTAGCCGAAGCAGCAACAGCGCGTGATGCAGCCAGAAAAGCTCGTGATTTAACCCGTCGCAAAGGTGCGCTCGATATCTCCAGCCTGCCCGGAAAACTGGCTGATTGTCAGGAAAAAGATCCCGCATTGTCCGAAATTTATCTGGTGGAGGGTGATTCCGCCGGTGGCTCTGCCAAGCAGGGACGTGATCGCAAGGCACAGGCAATTCTGCCGTTAAAAGGTAAAATTCTGAATGTAGAGAAGGCCCGCTTTGATAAAATGCTGTCGAGTCAGGAAATCGGTACCATGATTACGGCACTGGGTACGGGTATCGGTAAAGATGATTTTGATATCTCCAAACTGCGTTATCATAAAATTGTCATCATGACCGATGCTGATGTCGATGGTTCGCATATTCTTACTTTGTTGCTCACTTTCTTTTACCGGCAAATGCCGGAAGTGATCGAACGCGGTCATCTCTATATTGCACAGCCGCCGTTATATCGTGTCGCACGCGGTAAAAAAGCCCGTTATATTGCCAATGATGATGAGTTATTCGAGTTCCTGCTCGAACATGGCAGCGAGGGTAAAGAATATTTCAGCAGCAAGAAAGCCAAAGCAATGAGCGGGGAGCGTTTACAGACCTCTATTCGCAGCATCCACCGTTTACAACGTTTGCAGGCCCGTTTATCACAACGTATTGATGCCAAGGTGCTCAAGTTTCTGATTGAGAGCGGCAAGACGACTATCAAGATGATGCGCCATCGTGATTTACTGGAAGCGCGTATGGATGCATTGGACTGGGCTTTCAGGCAGGCCTCGCGTGTGGATGAAACACTGAGCTGGAAAATCATGGAAGATGAAGAAGACGGCAGTTTCTGGGTTCAATTCCAGCGTCGTGACCATGGTCGTGTAATCATTTCCCGTCTGGATAAGGATCTGATTGGAACCTCCGAATTCTCCGAAGCACAGAAACTATGTGCATCCATGCAGAATCTGGTGGATGATGGTGCACGTCTGGTATTTGGTGATACCGTTGTACCGATTACGCATTTCGATGAACTGGCCAGCCATATTGAAACGTCCGGGCGCAAAGGCCTGGGTATTCAGCGTTACAAAGGCCTAGGTGAAATGGATCCTGAACAACTGTGGGAAACCACGATGGATCCCAAGGTTCGCACATTCCTGCGCGTAACGCTGGAAGATGTGGTCAGTGCCGATGAAATCTTCTCCACGCTGATGGGTGATGCAGTTGAGCCGCGCCGTAAATTTATTCAGGACAATGCCCTGAAAGTACGTAATCTCGACGTTTAACAAGGTATAAAAGGAACAGCCGTGACTGATAAACAATCTCTGAGTTATGCCGATTGCGGTGTTGATATTGATGCCGGCAATGCATTTGTAGGTCGCATTAGAAAGGCGGTTAACAGCACCATGCGACCGGAAGTGTTATCCGGGCTGGGCGGTTTTGGCGGCCTGTTCAAGCCGGATTTTTCAGACATGGAAGAACCTGTACTCGTATCCGGTACAGATGGTGTGGGTACCAAGTTATTATTATTGCAGGAATACGATCGGCCACATGTCGCTGGTATTGATGCGGTTGCGATGTGTGTGAACGATCTGGCGGCACTCGGAGCCACACCATTATTTTTTCTCGATTATCTGGCCACAGGAAAACTGGCCGGTGAAACACTGGCGGGCGTTGTCGAAGGTATTGCCGATGCCTGCAATACCTGTGAATGTTCCCTGATCGGCGGTGAAACGGCTGAAATGCCGGGCATGTATGCACCGGGGCATTATGATATCGGTGGTTTTTGTGTCGGTGTGGTGGACAGGCCGAAAATGGTGGATGGAAGTAAAATCATCGCTGGTGATGTTATTATCGGGCTGGCCTCCAATGGTCCTCATTCCAATGGTTTCTCGATGGTTCGCAGGTTGCTTGAGCTTGGCAAAGCTGATTTGAATAACGATGTACTGTCCGATGGTCGAAAAGCCGTAGAAGGCGTGCTGTCCCCTACCCGTCTTTATGTTCCGGCTGTGAATGCATTGATGCAGTCCGGTGCAGAGGTTCATGGCTTCTCCCATATCACCGGCGGTGGCATGTTCGATAATTTTGAACGCCTGCTCACCGATGAACTGGCAGTCACCATTGATGTCAGTGCATGGCCAGTTCCACCCGCCTTCGAATATCTGCTCGGCTTTGCTGATGTCGCTCGTGACGAACGCTATCGTACCTTCAACATGGGTATCGGTTTTGCCGTGATTCTGCCTGAAACCGAAGCGGATAAGGTGGAAGCTGTACTCCAGAAAGCCGGAGAAACCACGTATCGCATGGGTTCGGTTCATCAACGTGATGGCGAAGTAGTTTCATTGATTGGTTGACATATTTCGGAGGATTGGTCTGAATCATTGTACATGTCTCTCACCGCGCCAGTAGCGAATCACATCAATGATATCGATCAATAACGTTGTACTGTTCAAAAGTATCAGTGCCGATAACCATGCCTTGACATCCTCCCCGCCCTAAAGGACGAGGATTCCTTGC
>CAZWWF010000115.1:3424-4651 GCA_964636805.1 uncultured Zetaproteobacteria bacterium | reverse complement strand
TCGGCAACCGGCCGTTTGCGTGCCATTATTGATGAAAATGCCGTGCAGCATCGTACTGCAGGGCCGTCCATTCCGTTTGAATTGCTCGGACTCGATTCTGTGCCCGAGGCAGGTCAGGAGATCTTTGCGGTCGAAAATGAAAAGCAGGCGCGCGATATTGTTCGTTATCGCAAGGATAAAGAGCGTGAACTCGGTGCAGAAGCCCAGAAACGGGCAAGTCTGGATGAGTTGTTTGCCAATATGCAGAGTGGTATCAAGGAAGTACCTGTGTTGATCAAGGGTGATGTGACCGGATCTGTTGAAGCGATGGCTGAATCGCTGGTCAAGGCCGGCACCGATGAAGTGAAGGTAAAAATTGTACACAAGGCAATCGGTGGCATTACCGAGTCCGACGTCATGCTGGCATCGGCATCCAACGCTATTATTATTGGCTTTAATGTCCGTCCCGAATCCAAGGCCAAGAAAGTGGCCGAAGCTGAGGGTGTGGATATCCGCTTCTACAAGGTGATTTATGATGCCATCGATGAAGTGAAAGCTGCCATGGCTGGCGTGTTGTCGCCGGATGAAGTGGAGAAGGTGACTGGTTCTGCCGAAGTGCGCGAAGTATTCCAGGCACCTAAGGTGGGCGCCGTGGCCGGTTGTTATATGACCGATGGTTATGTGACACGTGGTTCACATGTGCGTGTACTGCGCGATGGCGTGCTGATTTACGATGGTGTCCTGGCATCGTTGCGTCGATTCAAGGATGATGTGAAAGAAGTGAAGGCCGGTTATGAATGCGGTATGAGTGTCGAAAAATTCAATGATATAAAAGAGGGTGATACCTTCGAATTTTATGTGATTGAAGAAGTGGCGGCGACACTCTGATTATCGTGAAGATGCTTTGTGATGCATGCTAACCCTGCCGGTCAGCAGCGATTTCTTGCTGACATACAGCGCTTGCTTTCGACATTGTTGTTGCGCGATGTTGCCGACCCGCGATTTCATGGTGTCAGCATTACGCGGGTGGAGGCATCCGGTCGTCAGTTGCTGAAGATCTGGGTCTATCACAATGGTGAAAGCGACCCGGATGTTTGTTTGCAGGCGCTTAATCGCATGGCTCCTCATTTTGAGCATGAGCTGCGCCGTGCGCTGACCAAACGCCGGCTGCCGAAAATTCAGTTTCACTGGGATACCGCTTTTGAGAAATCAGGCGATGTATTGCAGATGCTGAGAAATCTGGAAAGA
>CAZWWF010000115.1:0-3324 GCA_964636805.1 uncultured Zetaproteobacteria bacterium | reverse complement strand
TTTATGCGTGTGGATGAACATGACAGCAGTTGCTGGAAGGTCAGCTTCAGAGGAAAGACATGGGCTAATGTCGGTGATCTGGCTGCATCGCTTGGCGGTGGCGGACATGCCTATGCAGCCGGTTGTGTCTTGCGGGGATCATTGCAACAGGTCTGCGAGAAGATTCAGCAGGTGGTCGACAAGGTTTTCGTATAATCACTGTCGTGGCGACTGCGAACAATAATATAACTGGCATTATTTTTCTCGATAAGCCCTGTGGCTGGACATCGCGCCGTGCTGTAAATGAAGTAATGCGGGTGTTTTCCCAACCGGGGAAGAAACGTATCAAGGCAGGCCATGCAGGTACACTTGACCCTCTGGCCACAGGTATGTTGCCTGTGTTACTCGGGGATGCAACTCGATTTGCAGAAATGGGACTGAATGCCGAAAAATCATACCGTGTCAGTTTCGATCTCTCTTGTCAGACCGATACACTGGATATGGAAGGCGAGGTTTGTGCTCGATTCGAGGCGGAAATCAGTCGCGCAAAACTGGAAGCGACGCTGTCCGGATTCAGTGGTGAGATCAAGCAGGTGCCGCCAGCATATTCTGCCATTCGCATTGATGGCAAGCGGGCACATGATCTGGCCCGCAAGGGCAAACATGTGGCGATGCAGCCCAGACGGGTCACCATTCACGCGATCAGTTTGATCTCATTCGAGTTTCCATCGGTCACGCTGGAAGTATCATGTTCCAAAGGCACTTATATTCGTTCGCTGGCTCGTGATATCGGTGAGAGCCTGGGCATGGGCGGTTGCGTTACCAGTTTGCGACGCATTTCTACCGGGGGCTGGCCGGAGGAGATGATGGTGACCCCTGAGCAGTTAATTGCCGGTCAGGAATCATGCCTGATATCTCTGGTGCGGTGGTTGCATGATTTCGATCATTTATCATTGGCAGACGAAGAAACCAGACGTTTTTTACAGGGGCAACGTATTCAACTTAAGGATACTGACGTGGATGCAGAAGAAAAAAATGTGGCAGTATTTTCTGGCAGTACATTGTTGGGAACCGGCATGCTGAAGGGTGGCATGCGACATATGGTGTTGCATCCGGATAAAATTATGCCGTCTGCACAGAAGATGTTTTTGTGACAACGAACAAAGAAAGGAGGCAGGAGTAAAAATTGAAGAAAATAAATTATCTTGTACTGGGTTTTGCATTTGTCGGTGTGTTGTTTATCAGCCAGATCAATGCAGCCCAAAATACGGAAGCAAAGGAGAATAGCGTGGGACTTTTTACAAAAGCGCCGCAGGCGGGCGATAAGGATATTCCGGCAGGCAATCATATCAAAATCGAAACAGAACACGGTGATATTCTGATTGAGCTGTATCCGGATTCAGCCCCGAATACTGTAGCTAATTTCAAGGCACTGGCTGGCAAAGGTTTTTATGATGGTCTGAAGTTTCATCGGGTGATTGCCGGTTTTATGGCGCAGGGCGGCGATCCGGAAGGAACGGGCAGGGGTGGCCCCGGCTATAAAGTCAAAGCCGAGTTCAATGCTCGTAAACATGTGCGTGGTACGGTGGCGATGGCGCGTTCATCTGATCCTGATTCAGCTGGTAGTCAGTTCTACATTTGTTTTGCTCCACAACCGCATCTGGATGGTCAATACACCATCTTTGGACAGGTTGTGGAAGGGATGGATGTCGTTGATCAGATCAAGCAGGACGATGTAATGAACAAGGTCACAGTATTGCCGTAATATAGAGCTGATATTCATGACAGGCGGGGTTTTTGCCCCGCCTTTTTTATTCAGGCGAAGGCTGTCATGATGGTGCGAGTCGGGGCAGGGTAGCCTTCAATGGTAAGGCTTGGGTCGTTCGGGTCGAGAAAATCTGCAAGCGACTCAAAAGTCATCCATTCGGTGCTTCGTTGTTCTTCAAGACTGGTGGGGCTGATATCTACCACATTGATGTCTTTGAAACCGGCTCGTTTCAGCCACAGTTTCAGCATCTCCACAGATGGAATGAACCACACATTACGCATCTTGGCATAACGCCTGTGTGGTATCAGACAGCGGTTTTCATCGCCTTCAACCACCAGTGTGTCCAGTACAAGTTCACCGCCACTGTTCAATAGCGATTTCAGTTCAATAAGATGATCAATCGGCGAGCGGCGGTGGTAGAGAATCCCCATAGAAAACACGGTATCGAAACAGCCCATATTGGCGGGCATTGCTTCAATACCGGCTGGCAGGATAAATGCCGGCGCACCGGGCTGATAGCGTTTAATGGCTGCAAATTGCATTGTAAACAGGGCCATAGGGTCGATACCAATCGCCAATTCGGCACCTGCGCCCAGCATGCGCCAGAGGTGATAGCCAGAACCGCAACCGATATCCAGTACAGTGCGCCTGGCAAGTGGTGTGATAGCATCCTTCAGCCGGTCCCATTTCCAGTCCGAGCGCCATTCGGTATCGATATGCACGCCGAACAGATCGAACGGCCCTTTGCGCCACGGATGCAGTTGTTGCAGCGCTGATTCTATTTTGGTTGCGGATATACTTGTATCGGCAGGAACTCCGATTTTAACTGCTGGAGTATTCAAATGGATTACCGAAGGGATGGTGTTGGGCAGCGATTCAAAACCGGCCTGCCAGCGATTCAGGTCGCCATGCTTGAGGATATCGGACCAACCCTGTTCGTGTAGTCTCAGCAGCTGGTTACTAAAAGCAGCTAGCGCTGATGCGGACAGGAATGCTTTTAGCTGCTCCGCTTCATGTTCTTGATATGACCTCATTTTACGGCGATCATTGAGACAAAATTGAAACATTGGAACCATGTATTCGATGTGGAAAAACCCGCCTGCTTCAAGCGGGCATGATGCACCGCCTGCGTTTCCGGTATCAGCACATGTTCAAGCGCTGTACGTTTGCGACTGATCTCCATATCCGAATATCCCTGTGCCCGTTTGAACGCCTCATGCAGTTCGGTTTGTCGGCGGTTTTCATCAGCATCATCAAAAGCAATTTTCTCGGAGAGAATCAATACGCCACCCTCACGCAGCCCTTCATAAATATTCGTAATTAGTCTGAGTCGTTCCTCTTTGGCGATAAATTGCAGTACGAAATTTAATACCACCACCGAAGCATCTTTGATGTCGGTCTCCAGGATGTCCTGACAAAGAATTTCCACGGCTTCGTCCTGAAGCATTGTCTTGCAGCGATCAACCATGGCAGGGGAGCTATCCACACCGATAATGTGGCATGCCTTGCCGGTGGCACCGCGATTCAAAGCCATCGTGGCAGCGCCAAGCGAACAGCCCAGATCGTACAGTCGGGTT
>CAZWWF010000114.1:0-4665 GCA_964636805.1 uncultured Zetaproteobacteria bacterium | reverse complement strand
CGGTTCTGCCGGGCGCGATGTGCGTGGCATGATTCGCCAGCATCAATTCGATAAAATTGAACTGGTTCACCTGACCACGCCCGAACGCGCCCTGACCGATCTGCAGGAACTGATCGGACATGCTGAGGCAGTATTGCAGGCACTGGGATTGCCATACCGCCTGATTGAATTGTGTGGGGCCGATGTCGGCTTCTCGGCTCAGAAAACCTACGATCTGGAAGTATGGCTACCGAGCCAGAACTGCTATCGCGAGATTTCATCGTGTTCATCTTTCGGCCAGTTTCAGGGACGTCGAGCCGGCATTCGTTATCGGGAAGAGGGGGGCAAACCGCAAGCGGTGGCAACCCTGAACGGCTCCGGTCTGGCTATTGGTCGCTGCCTGGTTGCCATCCTCGAAAATGGCTGGCAACCAGATGGTTCGGTCACTATACCAGACGTCCTGCAACCGTATATGGGCGGCATGCAGCAAATTTCGTAGCCATCAGCCTGTCCATGCGTGTTTTACTGGTAGAGGATGACAAAAGACAGGCTGAGTTTATACAGCGTGGCCTGGCACAGCAAGGCGATTGCGTGGATCATGCCGCTGATGGCGAACAGGGTTTAAGCCTGGGGTTATCAACCACCTACGATCTGTTTATTTTCGATCTGATGCTGCCCGGCAAAGATGGTATTGCATTGATTCGCGATATCCGTGCCAAGGGTATCACCACGCCGATTCTGGTACTCAGTGCTCGCAATTCGGTGGATGATCGGGTGCAGGGGTTGAGATCCGGCGGCGATGATTATCTGGTCAAGCCATTCGCTTTTTCCGAGCTGGTGGCGCGTCTGGAAGCGCTGCATCGCCGTGCTACCGGTTTAGCGGAGCCGGATCAATTGAGCGTGGCTGACTTACATATGGATTTACAGCGCCACAAGGTGCGTCGTGACGATTGTTCGATCGATCTGCAACCCAAGGAATATGTGTTGCTGGAATATCTGATGCGCAATGCCGGACGCGTGGTTTCCAAAACGATGATCATGGAACATGTCTGGGACTATAACTTCGATCCGCAAACTAATGTGGTGGAGGCACGCATCTCCCGGCTGCGCGAAAAAGTGGATCGCCCTTTTGAGCATCACCTGATTCATACCGTGCGCGGCATTGGCTATGTCCTCAAACATGAGCCCAAACAACTTGCTCCAAACCAAACTGATTAAGACATTACGGCTGCGGCTAACGCTGTGGCATGCCGGAGGCTTTGCAGCACTGGCACTGGTGGTATTTGCCTTGGCCTATTATATGGTCAGCCAGCAGTTGCTGCATGCAGTCGATGTTGATCTGAAAGACACCGCGCAAGAATTCGCTGAGCGCCTTCAAGTTGGCGGCATTGCTGCCCTGCAAGGAGAAGTGGATAGCGAAACAGCATCGCATGGTGAAGATGTGTTTTTTGCCCGTTTTCTGGATCGGGATCATCAAGTCCCGGTTGAGCATCTATCCGAAACATGGGGATTCCCGATCCCCCGACCCGATCCCCAGGGTAAATCACTGCAATGGCTTAATGTTGGCAAGGGCATAAACGGTGGCCCGGTCAGGGTATTGGCTTTGTCAGTTCCTGATCTGGGCTGGATTGAGATAGGGTTGTCACTGGCTGAATATCAATCCCAAATGCATCAGATCCGCAGCGTCTTTGCACTGGCGCTATTGGTCATGGTTATACTCGGTGTACTGGCCGGATGGCTGCAATTGCGTAGCGTATTTCGCAGTGTCGAGCAGATCCGAAATACCGCAATCAGCATCAGTAATGGTGAACTGGGCCGTCGCATCGAACTGCATGATAGTGGGCAGGAGTTATCCGATTTAGCCAATGATTTTAATATGATGCTGGATCGTATTCAACTGTTACTTGGAGAAATGCGTGATGTCAGTGACCATATCGCGCACGACTTACGCACGCCGGTTTCCCGCATTCGCGGGCTGGCTGAAACCGCGTTAATGGCAAGTCATCAAGATCATGCAACACGCGCCACATCACAAGCTGAATCGCTGTCCACAATTGTTGAAGAAGCCGATCAACTCGGTGACATGATCAATACCATGCTGGAGATCGCTCAAACCGATGCCGGCCTGATTGATCAGCAACAGGAGCAGGTTGATCTGGCTGCGCTGCTGCGAGAAGCACACGAACTCTTTGCTCCTGTTGCCGAAGATGCAGGGATCAGCCTGACTATGACCTTAACCAATCAACCTATGCCGATCATGGGAAACCGGGCCCGGTTACAACGGGCTATTGCCAACCTGATTGACAATGCACTGAAATTTTCGTCTTCCGGAAGCCATGTCAGACTCGCCGCCGAAGCGATTGATGATGCATGGCTGCTGCATTTCCACGATGAAGGCATCGGCATCAGCCCTGAAGACAGCCCTCATATTTTCGAGCGTTTTTACCGCTCCGACCAGAGCCGCAGCAAACCCGGAAACGGGTTGGGTCTAAGTTACGCTGCAAGCATCATCCGCAGCCACGGCGGCGATATTCAAGTCAAAAGTGCTATCGGAGAAGGAAGCACTTTCATAGTCCTTTTACCTTTGCATAAAACATGACCAAATGGTCATGTTGCGGGTAACTTCCGGCAATGTACTTATGATAGTATAGCACCAGCTTATTTTTTGAGGAGGTGTTGATGCTGCTTCAACGTTGTTATAATTCACTGATACTCGGCTGCATGATTCTAATGCCTGTTTCTTTCGCGATGGCGAGTGAATCCCCTATGGAGACAAGAACATTACTAACAACGATTGAAACCTACGCGGAAGATATGGTTCATACGGCATTGACACAGGATGTGACCGACTCTCATAAGCTCTATAAAAGCATTCAGAAAAACATGAAGCAATTGCATCTATTATTAGCAAAAGCGCCTTTTAATGAACGAAATTCGCGAGAACTGCTCATGGCTTATTCATGGATGCGTGTCATTGCAATCGATATGAAACAAAATGCATGGATTGGAACTGCAAAGCCGCCAATCAGTTGAGTGCTTCCATGATTCGATTTCTCCATTATCCCACGCTGGGGCAACGGGATGCGGCCTGGATGGGTTATCTTGTCCGTGAATTGATTTTGTTGAACAAGGAGGGCGCAGCAATTAATGCGCAACTGTTGGATGCCCGAGTCGCTGATCTTTCTGAGACATGGTCGCGTGTCCGCACATCACTGATAGAAAAGGATTTTCGAAATAAACCGCTGGTAGAGCGGGTCGATGAGTCGATGCACGCTCTGCATACTGATCAAAGCTCAGGTGCAGCCATTGCAACAGCAAAAACACTGTTGCTCGTTGTAGCTAAAATTGAACAAGCTTCATAGTCATTTCGTGTGCCGTGCAGGCATGCTTTGTCTGTGCGGCATGCTGTATATGTCTTCGCCGGCTATGGCTAAAAACGTTGATGTAGATGGCTTCAATGTTCCTGCTAGCACTATGGTAGAAGGTCAGTCGCTTGTCTTGAATGGTGCAGGATTTCGCTCCATACTCCTGATGGATATCTATTTTATATCACTCTACCTCACTCATCCATCGGATAATGTCGATTCGATTCTTCAAACATCCCGGCCAGCACAATTGCGCCTGCAGTTTTTACACGGCGGTGGAGGGCACGATCTGTTAGCCAGAGGCTGGCGAAAAGGCTTTGAGCATAATCAGACAGCGAAAGCAATACATGTACTGGAAGCTCGGTTGCAAACATTCAGCGATCTGTTTGGTGATGTTCGCAAAGGAGAGGTATTCGTTTTTGATTTCCTATCCAATGGGGATACCTGGATTAAGATTGATGGCCATATGCAAGGAATTATTCACGGCGCTGACTTTCAACAGGCGCTACTTGCTATCTGGCTGGGCAGTCATCCGGTTGGAGATGCACTAAAAAAGGAACTGTTACACAGCAAATGGGCAAAGGAGTCGTTATGATGAATATCAGTAAAAAAGCAGTTTTTATATCCATTCTGGTCACAGGGATTGCCATCATTTCAGCATATTCCAAGCCCATGGCCAATATGCAATTCATGCACGCGTTAACAGCCATGGAATCACCGACTGAGGATATGCTGGATGCCATTGATAGCAACAACTCGCCCAAGCTGCATTCATTATATCATACATTAAGTATCTCTATGCAAGAACTGAATAACCTGCCAACTAAAAATAATATTCAGGACAGAAAAGTTGCCATGCTCAATTCATGGTTTGATGTAATATCACTGGAAATGGATGAGATGGATGATTTTCCAGCCCTGGCGAATGCAATTAATCAATTTTCAGGGCAGCTCATTATAGCTACCGAATTTGACTATGCTTATCAGAAGGATGTTGCATGGATGGATTATCTTGGTCGGGAGTTGTTGTTGCTTAATAAATATTCAACAAAATCTGCACACCACGAAGCTTTGCTTAGCGTTAGAAAGGCAGAACTGAATGAGACATGGGAAAGAATTAAATATTTATTGAATGAACAAGGTGGAAGAACACTTGTAAAGAAGGTTGACCCTACCATTCAATCCATGTTGGAAGAGTCAGATCCTGATAAACTTGTTTCATTATCGATGACAGAGTTGGACTTGGTTGATGACATCGAATCATTTTTCCATATCGACTAGAGGAAACTGACCATCAAACAAGGGATATTAGAGGGCGAGC
>CAZWWF010000113.1:0-4700 GCA_964636805.1 uncultured Zetaproteobacteria bacterium | reverse complement strand
TCTGACTACGAATCAGAAGGCCGGGCGTTCGAATCGCTCAGGGAGCGCCATATAATAAGAAAGGGGTCACGCGATGCGCGGCCCCTTTTGATTTGCCTGTGAAACCATGATGTGGCCGGGCTATTGAGCGATGGCTGTCTTTAGTTTTTTCATGGCGCGGGTTTCCAGTTGGCGCACGCGCTCAATAGAAACTCTGAATTCCGCAGCCAGTTCCTTCAATGTAGCCGGCTCTTCGCTCAAGTGACGGCGTTCGACAATCAAGCGGTCCCGATCCGCTAATGTTGTCATGGCCTTGTACAGCATCGATTTCTGATGATTTTCCCAGTTGGATTCTATGGCAATGTCTTCCGGAGAGAAACCGGAAGCGGGCAGGGTATGCACCAGGGCATCGCCTTCTTCATTTTCACTGTCCAGTGATACATCGCGCTGCAAAAAGGCATTGGCCGTTTCCTGATATTCGCTGCCATTAATACCATAATCTGCAGCTACTTCATCGACCTTGTGCCCGTCATATGCGGCAATGGTGTTTCTGGCTTTCTGCAGGCCGGCAAAAATGCGCCGCTGCAATTTATTGGTACCCAGCTTGACGATACTCCACGAGCGCAGGATAAAATCGTGAATAGAGGCACGCACCCACCAGGATGCATATGTCATCAGGCGGAAACCACGATCCGGGTCAAAACGTTTGACCGCATGCATCAGCCCCATGGTGCCTTCCTGAATCAAATCCATTTCTGGCAGGCCGAAGTGACGATATTCACGGGCAATCGCGGCCACACCGCCAAGATTGGCAACGACCAGCTGACGTGCTGCCCCACGGTCGCCGGAATCGTGCCACAGACGAGCCAATCGCATTTCTTCTTCACGGCCCATGCGAGGCGTTTTTCTGATATCACGGGAAAATAATGCCAGGCTGGTCAGTTCATATGATGATTTGGGATGCGTTGCTGCTGTCAATCCAGTTACCTCCGAGGGTCAATCATGAGCACGCTGTTTGTGGGGGTGCTGTGATGATGTTTCAAGCGTTGAGCCATGCCAGCAATTGTTGTTCGTTTACGACTTCAACTCCGAGTTCGCGTGCTTTGGCAAGTTTCGAGCCAGCCTTTTCTCCGGCAATGACAAGATCGGTATTTTTGGAAACAGAACCTGTCGGTCTTGCACCCAGGGCGCGCAACTGCTCCTGTGCTGTACGACGCTGAATAGATTTGAAACTGCCGGTCAGGACAACAGTTTTTCCAGCCAGAGGGTGATTGCCCGATTCGGACGAGGGTACGGATGGTTGCACGCCCGCTGCCAGCAGTCTGGCAATGACATCGCGATTATGTGGTTCGGCAAAAAAACTGCATATGCTGGCTGCGACTTCCGGGCCTACATCCGGAATATTAACCAGCTCTTCTGCACTGGCCTGCATCAGGCTATCCAGCCCTCCGAAATGACTGGCCAATCCGGCGGCTGTTGCTGCACCGACGTGACGAATACCCAGTGCATGCAGGAAGCGGGCCAAAGGTCGGTGGTAGCTTTGTTCAATCGCCTTTTGAAGATTGGCGATTTTTTTTTCTCCCATACCTGGCCAGTCATGCAGCGACTCATAATCGAATTCGTACAGATCAGCAATATCGGTAAGCAGGCCCTCATCCACCAGTTTTGTAATCAGCTTGTCACCCATGCCTTCGATATCCATTGCCCCGCGTGAAACAAAATGAGACAGGCGTTCTTTCAACTGGGCCGGGCAGGATAAACCTCCGCTGCAACGGATTGCGACTTCACCTTCGACACGGAATACAGATGCGCCGCAAACAGGGCAGTTTTGAGGGGGTGAGGGAAGCTGTGCCTTTTCATCGATGTCCACAGCTCTGACAATTTCAGGAATTACATCACCGGCTCGTCTCACGATCACCCGGGCATCGACATACACCTGCTTGCGCTGTAATTCGTCGAAGTTGTGCAGCGTTGCACGTGATACGATGACTCCACCCACGGCAATCGGCTGCATCTCAGCAACCGGGGTGATGACCCCGGTTCGGCCGACTTGCCAGATGATTTGCTTGACCGTAGTGATCACCTCTTCAGCCGGAAATTTGTACGCAATGGCCCAGCGTGGTGAACGAGCTACCGCCCCCATGCGATGCTGCAGAGCGAAATCATCCAGTTTATAGACCACGCCATCGATTTCATAAGGCATGTCGGCACGTTTTTCCTGCAAGGCCTGATAGCGGGCCAGTAAACCCTCCATATCATTGGCTACGGAGGTGTCTTGTACGGCGAATCCGAAATCGTGTAACCGTGCCAGTAAAGCGGACTGGCTGGCAGCCAGTTCTCGTCCTCCAAGGCCAACACCATAAGCAAAAAAGTTGAGGCCGCGTTTGGCGGTTACTTTTGCATCCAGCTGCCTGAGTGATCCGGCAGCGGCATTGCGCGGATTGGCGAAGGCAGGTAATCCTTCGGCATCCTGACGCATATTGAGTTCGGCAAAGGCTGCTTTGGACATATACACTTCACCGCGTACTTCCAGCACTTCGGGAAGTTCTGGGCCAGCACAGCTCAGATGCCAGGGGATATCGCCAATCGTGCGAATGTTATCGGTAACATCCTCGCCGACTTTTCCATCACCGCGTGTGGCTGCAATGGTCAAATGGCCGGATTCGTAGCGCAAGTTAACGGCTAACCCGTCAATTTTGGGTTCAATGACAAAATCCGGTTTTTTTTCGCCGATTCCTTCACGTATTCTGCGAACGAAGGCCTCGATTTCTTCCGGGCCGAACGCATTGGCCAGCGATAACAAAGGTTCGCCATGCTCGCGTGTGACAAACGTCTGTGACGGCATGGCACCAACTGACCGGGTTGGAGAATCTGCCGGTACAGGCTCACCCAGCTCTGTTTCAAGTACCTCCAGTTGCCGCAATAGCCGGTCATATTCGGCATCGGGAATGGTCGGTGCATCAAGCGTGTAATAGCGATAATTATGTTCTTTGAGTACTAAACGCAGAGCATCGATACGCTGCTTCAAGGTGGTATCGTTGTTCATCCCCGGGGTGGTTTTTCCAGCATACCTTCAATGGTTTGAGTAATTGGCCGGGACATCCAGTCCTTGGCTCCAATTAAATGATGCAATACTGTGCCGTCGCGCCCAATCAGAAATGATTCGGGATAGCGGAAAACGCCATAACTGCGTGATACAGCACTGTCGGCATCATGCAAAACCAGAAAAGGCATCCTGTATTCTTTCATGAATGCAGTCAGATCATCGCGGCGGTGATCGACAGAAATGGCAATGATTTTCAGGCCGCGGGATGCGTATTTATCATGCAGTTCAGCCATGGATGGGATTTCCTCGCGGCAGGGAGGGCACCATGTTGCCCAGAAATTCAGCAGCATCACTTCACCTTTCGGTAATGTTTGCATGACGCCCTGTACATCCGGCAGCGTGAAATCAATGGCCTGTGCCCCCTGGCGAACAGAAGCAGGGGCTTCGGGTAAAGACAGCCAGACGATACTGCCAATGCCTGCAAAAATACACAGCACCAGCAGCCAGCGATATTTCATACTGTGTCCTTCGCTCATGTCGCTGTTCCTGCTGCTAATCCAGCCAGTGATGTTTGCAACGCATGTTCTGTTATCCGGTGCTTGAGGAGCTCCTGACCATCCACCAGCAATACCGGAACATCCAGTCCATAGCGAACGAGCAGCGCCTTGTCGCGATCCACGTCAATCGTTTCCCACGAACACAACCCCTGCCCGGCCGCCGCCGCAACGACTGCCTTGGCATCTTCGCACAGGCAGCAGTTACGGCGACTCAGCAATTGAATATGCGGTTGGAGCATATAGCTGGAATTAATCCTCTGCTTTCCGTTTTTTGGGAAGCTTGATCAGGGCAAATACCTGATCACCACGCCTGTCCAGCATGACACGCAGCACTTCACCATATTTGAATTTTTTTGCCAGTTTCGAAAAGCTTCTGACATTGTTCACATCCTTTCCATTGATGCGATAAATAACATCGCCGCGCTGAATGCCGGCGCGTGCTGCTGGCATACCGCGTTGCAACTGCTGCACTACGATACCTTTCTTGACACGGGCCTGTAATCTTGCTGCCAGATCCGGAGTCAGATTGTCTACCACCATGCCAAGGCGAATCTTGGCATTGTCACGATGCAGATGACCATTTGATGCGGTATCTTCACCTTTCATGGCTTCTACCTTGACGGTGATTATCTTGTGTTTGCCATCGCGAATCACGCCGATTTTAACTTTATCGCCCGGTGTGTGACGGGCTACGCGAATCGGCAGATCATGTGCTTTGTGAACCGGCTTGCCATCAATGGACACAATCACATCACCCGGTTTGATGCCTGCCCGATCCGCCGCAGAACCGGCCACGACTTGCGGTACCAGTGCGCCTTCGCGGTTTTTCAGTCCCAGCGCCTGCATGGTTTCCTTATCTACATCGGTGATATGTACACCGAGGCGTGCCCGGGTCACGTGACCCTTTTCACGCAATTCATTCATAACCGACTTGGCCAGATTAATCGGAATGGCAAAACCAATGCCATTGTTTCCACCGCTGCGTGAATAAATGGCGGTATTGATACCTACGACTTCACCCCGGGTATTAAACAGAGGGCCGCCGGAATTGCCCGGGTTGATGGCTGCATCGGTCTGAATAAAGTCATCATAGGGGCCGGAACCAATCACACGGCCCT
>CAZWWF010000112.1:0-4863 GCA_964636805.1 uncultured Zetaproteobacteria bacterium | reverse complement strand
GGCATCAACTGTTTGCTCACAGCCAGGGTCAGCGGATGCAACCGCGAACCCGTACCACCGGCAAGAATTATCCCTTTCATATCAATACCTTTTTAATAAAAAGTCGGTGCATGGGGGAACTTGTTCAGTATTTCCCTGTCTGCAAAGCAACCCGTCTTACTGATGAGGAAACAATCATATCATGTCTACACTCTCGGGCATGTTGTAAAAACAAGTCAATGGGCCAAAACCATCCAAAGCTTTGTGGCCAGACCATGTTTAAACACTTTGTAAAACCCCATCCATGGGCGCGATGACAACCACGCAAAAGATCATCAAATGCGGACGAATAATAACGAAAAACACATTTAATGTCTCCCTGCATGTTGATTAATAACTCACGGAATGTGATAATCCAAATGATAGCACTTTCATGCACCTGCCAATTACGCCATGATTCATCAGATGAATCGTCCCGCCATTGCACACATCTATCCTGAACACCTGCGCCATAATTACAGAGTTCTCAGACAACATGCCGGGAATGCAAATATCATGGCAATCGTCAAAGCCAATGCCTATGGCCACGGCATTGAACTTGTAGCACCTGCACTGTTCGATGAAGGATGCCGTCATTTCGGGGTAACCGATGCCACCGAAGGGCATCAACTGCGCCACCTTCTCAAAACCGAAAAAGCTGGAATCACGGTGTTATCCGGCATTTTTGACCAGCAAGATGCCGAACTGGCTGTCATCAACCGGCTCACGCCAACAATCACCGAAACGGAACAACTGGCCCTGTTGCATGACGCGAATTTTCGCGGCCGGGTCTGGATCAAGGTCGATACCGGCATGAACAGGCTGGGTGCAAGCGATGTAAAAAAACTGATCAGACAGTGCCGGCAAACCGGCATCCATATCTGCGGTATGATATCACATCTGGCCTGTGCCGATATACCGGAACATCCGCTTAACAAACAACAGGCCCATGCGTTTACAATATTGCGAAGGGAGGTCGCGCCAGACCTGCCAGCCTCCCTGCTCAACAGCGCCGGCATGGTCAGCATGCCTGAATATTGCCTGAATATGGTCCGCCCCGGCATCGCATTGTACGGATCCGAACCGCTTGCCGACCAACCCCTTGGGCTGAAGCCTGTCATGCAGCTGACCGGAGGTGTCATGCAAATACGTAAAATTCCAGCCGGAGCTCAGATCTCCTACGGCGCAACATACACCGCCGACAAAACCATGCGCATTGCCGTAGTCAGCATGGGTTACGCTGATGGCTTGCCCCGAGGATTAAGCAATCGGGGCTATGCTTTTTTCGCCGGACAGAAATTCAACATCGTCGGACGCGTCTGTATGGACTATACTATGCTTGATGTAGCAGATGTAGAGATCAAGCCGGGGGATATCGTGGAATTCTGGGGAACCCATATACTGGCCAATGATGTAGCCCGATCAATAGATACGATCAGCTATTCGCTGTTCACCGGCATAGGTACGCGTGTTCGGCGTATCGCAGAGTATTCCGGCTGATGTATTTCCTGCAGGCAATCGGAGCAACCGCTGAGCGACTGGCCTATGCGATTGGCCTTTACCCGCTGCTGATGGGCAAGGTTCTCGGACGCCTGCACAAACCACCCTGGTTTTTCCCGCTGATTATCCGGCAATGTGAAATGGTTGGTGTGCAGTCGTTACCTGTCGTGCTGCTGACTGCAGTGTTTACCGGCATGGTGCTTGCCCTGCAATCCTGGGTCGCATTCCACCGTTTCGGTGCCGAAAGTATGATTGCCACCGTCGTATCCCTGTCCATGCTGCGTGAATTGGGACCCGTGCTGGTTGGATTGATGGTGGCCGGTCGGGTCGGGGCATCCTTTGCAGCAGAGTTGGGAACCATGCGCGTATCCGAACAGATCGATGCACTGTGGACACTGTCCACCGATCCGGTACGTTATCTGGTCATACCCCGCATGCTTGCGGCCATGCTGATGATGCCGCTACTGGTCATGCTGGCGGATGCCATTGGTATGCTCGGTGGCTATGTAATCAGTGTCAACGCGCTGGATCAGAACCCGCACACCTATATCAAACATTCCTATGACTACCTGGAACTGATCGACCTCTACTCCGGCCTGTTTAAAGCCATGGTGTTCGGCGCCATCATCGGACTGGTCAGTTGTGCCGAAGGCTATTATTGTGACGGCGGTGCTGCCGGTGTTGGCAAAGCCACAACACGCGCTGTCGTGGTCAGCGCCATGACCATTCTGATTGCCGACTACATACTCACCGCATGGATTTTCAAATGAGCATCTTTCCCGAATCAGGTCGTATGGGCATGCCCACATGAATCCAGCCAGTAAAATAAGCCTGCAGGGCGTGCATAAATCTTTCAAGGGACACAAGGTACTGGACGATATCAGCCTGGATATCCTGCCCGGTGAATCCCATATCATCATCGGACTGTCAGGAGCCGGGAAAAGCGTCCTGCTCAAATGCATTCTCGGCCTGATGCGCCCGGATAGCGGCAGCATCCTGATTAATGGCGAGGACTGGTTCAGTTTACCGATTGAAGATAAATTGAAACGTATGGCCTGTGTGGGTGTCCTGTTTCAGGGTTCTGCCCTGTTCGACTCCATGCCGGTATGGGAAAATGTCGCCTTCGTACTACGCCGTCAGGGTATGAGCAAGCCGGAAGCACGAGACCGGGCTGACGAAGTGCTGGACTGGGTAGGGCTGCCGGGCATCTGCGATATCATGCCGGCAGAGCTCTCCGGAGGCATGAAAAAACGGGTGGGTATGGCTCGCGCCATCTGTCACAGGCCGGAAATCATTTTCTATGATGAACCGCTGACAGGACTCGACCCGGTAATGTCCGATGTCATCACCACCTTGATGAAACGACTACATGAGCGTATGAATGTCACTTCACTCACGATCGCCCACAGCATGAAACTGGTGCGCGAATTCAGTGATCGGGTCAGTATGCTCTATGAGGGCAGGATTTATCAGCAAATGTCCTGTGATGAAATCGACACAAGTCAGGACCCGGTATTCAGGCAATTTATCGAAGGCCGGGCAGATGGTCCGATTCATCTGGGCAATGGCAGGGAGGTAGCATGAACGCACAAGCACGACTGGGGGCATTTGTTCTAATCGCATTTGTCATATTTGCCCTGTTCAGCAGCAAAATCGGCGGCTTCCAGTGGACTGAGCCGGAAGGCTCCAGCATTGATGTGATGTTCACGGACGCCTCGGGCATTTCCATACAAACGCCTGTTCTGATGGCCGGCGTACAGATTGGTGATGTCGCATCGATCCGTCTGAAGGACAACCAGGCTCTGGTCACACTGCACATTCAACCGGACATCCATTTGCCCGCCTCTACTCGAGCCCATATTGCCGGCGGCGGGCTGGTCGGTGAAAAATACATTGCCCTGCATGCCACCCCAGGTGACAAACAACCACTGACCGAAGCAGTCATTCCATCTTCATCAGGCGGTAATTTTCGTGACATGATCAGCCGTGCGGCAGGACTGACAGATGATGCCAGCCGCTTTTTCAGCAAGGCGGAACGCATCACCGACACTGTCGGTGCCATGATTGATGAAAATCGTGCCGACATCCGTGCCACAACACATGGCATGGCACGTTTAATTGAGGAAAACCGCCCCGATATCCGCAGTACCACACGGGGTATATCCGGCATGATTAAAGATAATCGCAAGCATGTGGATCAACTGATGCGTTCGCTGCCCAAGGCCGCAGATGCCGGTCATAAATTTTTCAGCGAGGGAGCCAATGCGATGCATGATTTGCGGGAATTGATCATCGACAATCGTGAAAACCTGTACAGAACACTCTTCGAACTGCGCCTGGCAGCGGAAAACCTTGAGGCATTCAGCGATGATATTCGCCGCAATCCCTGGAAACTGATGAAGGAAAAACCGGAGATCAAAGCCGACCGGCGCGCCAGACAACGACGCATGGAAGAAATGCTGATGACCACCGGCAGGATGGGCATTGCACCAGCGCACAAATAAGCCTCAGCTCTGCCTGCGCATCGCAGCCACCATATTCGTGCTAACAACAATATGGCCGGCGGACTGTATGGCCAGGTCAGATTTCCAGAGGGCGCAACAACTGATTGAACAAGGTCATATCCCTGAAGCCAGAAGAGCATTGCAGTCCGAGTTGAAAATAAACCCCCGCAATATCGAAGCACGTTATGACCTTGCCGTATTACTGGAAGAAATCGGGCACCATACCGATGCGCAGTCCCTGTATGAGAAAAACCTCAGATTTTCCTGGCACTTGCCCAGTCTGATTAATCTGGCTGCCATGCTTGAACGGCAGGGTCATGTAGAGAAAGCATATCAATGGCTGGAAACAGCGACGAAAAAATTTCGGCATGAAGCCGCGCCATGGTATTTACTGGCCTCCATATCCGAAAAAATGGGGCATATCTCAAAAGCCGCGACACAACACAAAAAATCAATCAAGGCTGATCCACTGAATGGATTTGCATGGCTGCATTTTGCTACGTTCCAATCCAGACACAAACTTGCCGACAGAGGCATAAAATATGCAAAGAAGGCAATGCGGCTACTACCGGATTGTGCGCCCTGCTGGCGCAGTTACGGCAACATCATGCAACGAACCGGTCATAACAATGAAGCACTTGCCGCCTATCAGCGTAGCCTTGCCATCCAGCCTGACAGCCAAACCCGGCAGCAACTGATCGTCACGCTTCGTCATCTGGGTCAGACAGAACGCGCTGAGCGCATGCAACAGGCTCTCGATGCCTGGCGTAAATACCAAAGCCAACATTGACATCCTCCCCGCCCTAAAGGACGAGGATTCCTTGCATTGTTAAACAGCAAG
>CAZWWF010000111.1:0-4867 GCA_964636805.1 uncultured Zetaproteobacteria bacterium | reverse complement strand
CCGTAGAGCTCGGCAGCCAGTGCTGCAATCGAATGATCGCGCCACCAGTTGGCCAGCCGACAACGTGGAGGATTTGTTTCAGCAGTATTTAATCCGGCATAGATTTCGGAAAAGGCGGATGTGACCGGTGCAATATTGCCGCCGTGGCCGTTGATAAAATAGAAATGGGTGAACCCATGCTGCCGTAACGATTCAACCACATCGCATATCACCCGGATCAGTGTGGATGGCTTGAGTGTGACCGTACCGGCAAATGCCATGTGATGTTGCGACATGCCATAAGTAATCGTTGGCGCAATCAGAATATTTGTTGCTTCCGCCATGCCGGTCGCAATTTTACCCGGGCAAATGGCATCAGTGCCGATCAGTCCATTGGGGCCATGCTGCTCGGTCGATCCGATCGGAATCACAATGCCGGTGGAATGTTCCAGATATGTTTCAACTTCCTGCCATGTGCTGAGGGCGAGCTGCATGTGGACCTCCTGATGAGTCGATGATGCAAGCCTACGCAGCTTGTACATCTTTGCGAACAGCTATGCTGAATGATGCGAGGAACAGATATCGGGTCGTTGACAGGGCAGGGGTGCTTCCCACTATTGGCACTCCTTTCCGGAGAGTGCTAAAAAAGTTCATCCGGGGGGTTGAATCGGGTTCAACCGAATCCTATATAACAGTTTCCATATCATATACGAAAGGAGAAACAACGATGACAACTACAGTCCGTCCTTTGCACGACCGGGTTATTGTTCGCCGTTTGGACGAAGACACCGTGTCCGCTGGTGGCATTATTATTCCGGATTCAGCAAAAGAGAAGCCCATTGAAGGTGAAGTGATTTCAGCCGGTAAAGGCAAAATTCTGGAGAATGGTGACATTCGGCCTCTGGATGTGAAAGCTGGTGATAAGATCATCTTTTCCAAATATGCTGGCACAGAAATCAAGCTCGATGGCGAAGATTTCCTGATGATGCGTGAAGACGACATCCTGGGTGTGATTGAATCCTGATTGAATAGATGAAGCAGGCACTCAATCTGAGCGTTTGCTTTTAACGCCTGTTGTGGGCGAAAGAATTTAAGAAATTAGAAATAGGAGAAACTAGAATGGCTAAAGACATTCATTTCGGTGAAGACGCTCGTGCTCAGATGATGGCCGGCGTTAACAAGCTCGCTGATGCTGTAAAAGTAACCCTCGGCCCCAAAGGTCGTAATGTTGTGCTCGATAAATCATGGGGTGCACCAACTATCACCAAAGATGGCGTTTCCGTTGCCAAGGAAATCGAACTGGAAGACAAGTTCGAAAACATGGGCGCACAGATGGTCAAGGAAGTTGCCTCCAAAACTGCGGATGTCGCAGGTGACGGAACTACAACTGCGACAGTACTGGCTCAGTCCATTGCCAAGGAAGGTATCAAAGCTGTTGCCGCCGGTATGAACCCGATGGATCTGAAACGCGGTATCGACAAGGCTGTTTCTGCTGTGGTTGACGAACTGGCAAACTTATCCAATGCAGTGAAAAATCAGGAAGAGATTGCCCAGGTAGGCACCATTTCTGCCAACGGCGATTCTGAAATCGGCAAGATCATTGCTGATGCCATGGATAAAGTTGGTAAAGAAGGCGTGATCACGGTTGAAGAAGCCAAGGGTTTGGAAACAGAGCTGGATGTGGTTGAAGGCATGCAGTTCGATCGTGGTTATCTCTCACCGTATTTCGTGACCGATACTGAGCGCATGGAAGTATCTCTGGATAATCCATATATTCTGCTGTTCGAAAAGAAGATCTCCAATATGCGCGAGCTGCTACCCGTGCTGGAATCCGTTGCCCGTACAGGCAAACCTTTGCTGATTATCGCTGAAGATATCGAAGGCGAAGCACTGGCTACACTGGTGGTCAACAAGGTTCGCGGCGTGGTCAATGTGGCTGCGGTCAAGGCGCCCGGCTTCGGTGATCGTCGCAAGGCGATGATGGAAGACATGGCTATTCTGACTGGCGGTAAAGTGATTTCGGAAGAGCTGGGTCTAAAGCTGGAAAATGTGACCCTGGAAGATCTGGGAACAGCTGCAACGGTGAAAATCACCAAGGATGCTACTACGATTGTGGACGGCGTTGGAGCCAAAGAAGATATCGAAGGCCGTGTCGCGCTGATTCGCAAGCAGATCGAGGACACGACTTCCGATTATGACAAAGAGAAGCTGCAGGAACGTCTGGCCAAACTGGCCGGTGGTGTGGCAGTGATCAAGGTCGGCGCTGCAACGGAAGTGGCGATGAAAGAGAAGAAGGACCGTGTGGATGATGCCCTGCATGCAACCCGTGCTGCGGTTGAAGAGGGAATCGTTGCCGGCGGTGGCGTCGCTCTGATTCGTGCCCGTACTGCACTGGAAGGTGTGAGCGGTATCAATCACGATGAAGATACCGGTGTCAACATTGTTCGTCGTGCGGTTGAAGAGCCACTGCGTCAGATCGTGTCCAACGGTGGCGGTGAAGCATCTGTCGTGGTCAACGAAGTGTCCAGCAACAAAGGCCACTTCGGTTACAATGCACAGACAGAAGAATATGGCGACCTGGTCAAGATGGGCGTGATTGATCCGACCAAGGTTACCCGTTATGCATTGCAGTATGCCGCATCGATTGCCGGTTTGCTGATCACGACGGAAGCCATGATTGCCGATATCCCGAAACCGGAAGCTGCAGCTCCTGCCGGCGGTGATATGGGTGGTATGGGCGGTATGGGCGGCATGATGTAAACTCCCTGTCGGGATTTTAGATGTCGCATTATCGTTGATAGTAACAAAGGGCGGTTCCGAAAGGGCCGCCCTTTTTAATGTTTTATTGCACCCTCCCCGGGTCATCCCTATTACTTGTTTTATTTGGAATTACCGTGCTATTAGAGCAATATCCATTGCTCCGGGAAGCTTGCTTCAGTAGCGTGCCGGATTCTTAAAAACGGCAGGATTCAAACCGAATTGATATTGATTCCTGCCGATTCTTGAATCAGAGGTTTATCATGCTCGAATCCATGCGTAATCAGGCGCAATCATGGCTGGCCAAAGTGATGCTTATCGGCATTGCACTGTCGTTTGTATTGTGGGGTGTTGGCGATTATTTTTCCGATGGAGGTGCTGAGCCAGTTGCCACGATTAACGGCAAGTCTGTTGGCAGCAGCGAATTTTATCAGGCTTATGAGCGCCAGTTGAACGCCTACCGGTCTATGCTTGGGAAAAATTACTCCAAGGAACTGGTCAACTCAATGAATGTAAAGGGTAATACGCTGCAGACTATCATCAATCGCAGGATTATGCTGGATGTGGCCAATCAGCTGGGGCTGACAGCGCCGGAAACCGTGTTGCTGTCGACCGTTCGGAATAATCCCTCATTCCAGTCCGCCGGTGCATTTGATCCCAAACGATATCAGATTTTGACCAGAAATATGGGTTTTGGTTCGGCACAGGATTATGAAAATGACCTGCGCCTGAATATTTTGGTGGATACCTTGCAGAAGGCGATTGCCGGTTCAGCGCATGTCAGTGCTTCAGAAGTCCGTGATCGATTTAATCATGATTACGAGCAGCGTGTGCTGGCGGCCATTATTGTTGATCCCGTGACCCAGATGGACCAGGTCAGCATTAGCGATGAACAGGCCAAAGCATGGTATGAAGCCCACAAAAACAGTTATCAGTCACCGCTGCGGATCAAGGTGAATGCAGTAGAGATCAATCCACGTGATCTGGCGCAGGAAATGAGCGTGGACGAATCGGAGATTCGTGCTGCCTATGACAGTCGTAAGAATGAATTTTCCGAACCGGAGCAGCGCAAGGCAAGTCATATTCTGGTGAAAGTGGCCAAGGGTTCTTCCGAAGATGTTTATGCTGCTGCGCGCAAAAAGATCGAAGCAGTACAGGCGCGCATCAAGGCCGGAGAGGATTTTGCTACCCTGGCGAAAGAAGTATCGGATGATGCTTCAAACGCAAGCAAGGGTGGTGATCTTGGCTGGTTTAAAGCCGGAATGATGGTGCCTGAATTTGATCAGGCAGTATTTTCAATGGATAAGGGCGATGTCAGTGATATCGTTGAAACCCAATTCGGCTTTCATCTGATTTATCTTACAGATATACGTCCGGCTCATCAGACACCTTATGCTGAGGTAAAAGACAAAATCAGGAATGAGCTGATTCAGGCACGTGCCAACGAGGAAGCATACAAGTTGTCACAGGATCTGGATGATGCTCTGGGTATGGAAGATTCATTAAAAGCAGCTGCTGAATCACTTGATTTGAAAGTATTTACATCGGATCTGGTCAGTATGGATGATGCGGAGGTGACGCCGTTGTTGTCCGATCCGGAAATTCGCAGCAAGGCATTTGCCACATTGCCCGGTCAGGCCGTTGAAATTGTCGAAACCGGAGATGGCCGTTTTATCGCTTTTGAAGTGATCGAACGTCAGGAACCGGATGTATTGCCGTATGAAAAAGTGGCCAGAAAAGTGCGGGGTGATGCCAGACTCGACGCCGCTAACAACAAGGCACGTGAACTGGCCGACACGATTCGTGCCAGCAAGGATAAAAGCCTGGACGAATTGGCTCAGCAGTATGGGCAGGCCAAATATATTTCCAAGCCGGTACGCAGCAATGGTGTAGGTGATCAGGCGACATGGCTTACCAAAGAGGTATTGAACAAGGCGTTTATGACTGCTTCCGGAGCGTGGCTGAATCAGTCGATGAATGTGCCTCAGGGTTATGCTGCGGTACGTATCGAGAAAACGATTGCGCCTTCTGATGACGAGTTTGCCAGGCAGAAGGCCAGTATTGCCAAGCAGGTACGGAAGACCAAGGGTGAAGTACGCTTTGCCCGCTGGATGGCTTCCGTGCGTGAGGG
>CAZWWF010000110.1:0-4927 GCA_964636805.1 uncultured Zetaproteobacteria bacterium | reverse complement strand
AGGACGCTGGCCTCTCACGCCGGAAACAGGGGTTCGATTCCCCTTGGGAGTACCAGCTTAGCCCCAGTAATATATGTGTGTCCGATGTTCTTCCCAAAAGGTTTCGACTCAGCATGGAAGAGTCAAACCCTAATGGTTATAACCTTTTATTAAAGCCTGTTCTCCATGAAACAAGAATATTGACCTTGCTGCCGGCAGGCAATAGTTCCTGACCATTTTTGTCCGATTGCCTTTCTATCCTTCGCTCCGGGAGAGGGTTTCTCTCTTGAAAATTATCGAAGGAGAATATGAATGCGATTATTAATGAATATAATTTGGGGACTGTTCGGCGGTTGGTGGGCGGCACTGGTCAATGTGTTGTTTGGTCTGCTGTGCTATTTAACTGTTGTGCTGATTCCGCTGGGTGTGATCAGTTTTAAGGTGGCCGGTCTTATGGCGGCACCGTTCGGAAAGGTCATTGTTCCAAAAGAAGGTAAAGGCAAAGCTGGCCAGACAGTAGCAATCGTGATGAATGTCCTGTGGTTGCCGATTGGTCTGATCAATGCTCTGGGTCTGGTGGTTTCATGTCTGGTTCTGGCAATTACCATTATCGGCATACCGTTTGCACTGCAGGGGATCAAGTTGGTCAATTACATCGTCTGGCCGTTTGGACGTGAGGCGATTTCAAAAGAACATCATGAGGCGAGGGAAATTGCCGGTGATTTGAAGAGTGCCGCAGTGGAACTGAATGCAGCCAGACAGGATGCTGTATAATCCGGGTGGATTGTTCTGGATCAGGCGCGGCTTATGTCGCGCCTTTCTTTTAATGAACAAGGAGCAGATCGTATGAACCCGATAGTGAGAAATGCTGATAGTAAGGACTTGGAGACCATACGCATCATGGCTGAAAAACTGGCCACATCGTTTGTAGTTGATCCAGAATCATTCAGGCAAGTATATAACCGGGTTCTGGAATTGCCGGATGCAACCCTGCTGGTGGCTGAACATGAGCAACGGGTGATCGGTTATCTGCTGGCCTTTGAACACCCGGCCTTTTATGCCAATGGTTCTGTTGCATGGGTTGAGGAACTATATGTTGAAAAGCCTCACAGGAGTTCCGGGGTGGGACGTTTGCTGATGGGTTCATTTGAGCTGTCTGCGATATCGGCTGGCACCAAACTGATAGCGCTCGCAACAAGGCGAGCAAAAGGATTCTATCAGGCAATGGATTATGATGAGTCTGCGATTTATTTCAAAAAACACCTATGAAATACGCTGGCAGGTTTGATCGTGCATGCTGAATATATCAGTGTGTAAAAAGTCTGTGGCCATAATCTCTTTTGGGCTGAGGCCTGCATAAGCACCTCTAAGGATTTTTCCAAAGGTGCGGTGACAAATAATCAGCGTACCTATGGCATAGTTTTGGGATAGCCATATCTGCGCTCTCTTGTGGGCTTGTTCATAGGACTCTCCATTATAGCCGTTGAACTGCCATTTATTGGAGGCTCTGTCTTTCCATAGTTCCGGATAATGTTGTTGAATATCAGAATCAGACATGCCATCCCAAAAGCCAAAATATACTTCCCTTAGTTGAGCGTCCATTTGCATGGGAATATCCAAAATATCTGCAATGGTGGAAGCGGTTTTCGCTGCTCTGGAAAGATCGCTGCAAATGATTCGATTGAGCTCATATGCTCCAAGTTTGCTGGCATGGGCTTTTGCTTGCTGTATGCCTTTTGCTGTCAGCGGGGAGTCTGTATGGCCTTGAAATGCCTGGATGACATTGAGCTCCGTTTCACCATGACGAATGATATACATGCCTATTTTACCTGCATTTCCATCATATCGGATGGTTCGAATCCAAGTTGCTCATACAACGGCCTTGCAGCATGGGATGCCAGTAACCGTATCGTATCAACACCTTGTTTTTTGAGTTGTTGAATGACTTTATTACTCAAAATCCTTGCGTGCCCCTGCCTGCGAAAATCAGGTGCAACAAACACATCCCCGATAAAACCATAAACCGGATTCGGATAGAGACAAAATGGAAAATCATTTTTCAGAAATCCACCGGCCATGCCGACAGGCCGTTCATCTACGGTCAGCACATAATGAAATGCGGTTCGTTGATCATAGTAGTCATGGTAGAGCGATATGAGTTGCTCATTGCCTGCACCCATCGCAACGCCCGCCTCCTGAAACATAGCCTGCTTCATGGAGATAATGTTCGGAATGTCGTCGTTAGTTGCCAGCCTATAGTTCACATGGGTCTCCAGTCGGGGGAGTTGTTTTCATGGCCCGGAAAATTGTCCGGGCTTCCAAATCGGCGGCATGTTCGATATTGGCAATGCGCTTATCGAAAAAGTTGGCTAGAGAGGCGATTGCCAGTTTGCGACCCCACTGAGTTGCCAGTGTCAGCAACCCCAAGGGAATCGCATCGCCACGTTTGATGTGGGCGATTTCATGGCAGATGATGCGCTTCAGTTCTTCAAGGCTGCTGCATTGCTCCAGCAGTTCATCGGTCAGATAAAGCTCCGGCCGGGTGATGCTGACCATAACAAATGCATTGGGCAGAGCTGCCCGGCGGATGAAAACTGGCGGTGGTGCAACGCCGGCAATTTCTGCGATCTCGGCAACCATCTGTTGCATTTCGTGTGCGATCGAAGGGTGGGCGATTTCAATGGGCTCGACATGCGGGTGTGTTCGCAATCGGCGCCATGCCCACAGAAGCCGCAAACCGAGTACGATGACAGCAGTTGCAAACAACAGGCATATCCATGCAAGCCAGATCATCAGGCAATGAGCTGGCGAAAGCTGTCCCAGGTTTCGGGATCAAGATTCAGTGGTATATATTGCCTTGTTGTGACCGGATGATCTGGTAGCTCCGTGACTGCTACATCTTCATAGCACTGCTCCCTCAGATTCCGCATCGTCAGCATGACCGGGCCGGATGAGCCTTCGCGATATAACAGGCAGGGCAGTCGTTCAGCCGCGTCATAGCACCAGATATCAGAGTTGCAAACGGCATTGGCTACATTGCGGATCTTGCTCTGCATCGCTTTGGGCAGGTCTTTGATTGTATGGTCAAGAATCACATGAATGCGTCCCGGTCTGGCCAGATTGATCGAAGCGTCGGCATTGCCATCAACCTCTGCGCGTGAATGCAGCCGAAGCAGTAGTGGGTCCACCGCGTTGCTGATAAACAGGGCATCGTGATCATCTTCGCACAGCTGCAGGCAATTGGCGATGAAGGTGTTGTCAAAGAGTTCATCCAGTGGTTCGCGGGTGTCGCGGATGTTTTTGTTGCCGTATTGCTGCTTAAGCTCTCTGGCCAGTTCGGGGATGATGATCGGATCGTTGGAGAAGGCGTTATCGATGACATGAATCAGGCCGGTGAGCATCACATGCAGTCGTTTGTCACTTGCTTGTGGTGGATTGATTCTATCCAGCCAGAACTCAAACATTTCACGAAAACTATCGAAGCGCATCGTCATCACATAACCGCTGGATTCTGATCCATCCAGACCGAATATCCGTTCCATCTCATCCATATAGCGCGCGGCCTTTTTGCGCGCACCATCCGCGCTTTTGGAGAGGTCATCGCATAAATATGATTCAGCCAGGCTTTTGCGTGAGATGCGTTCCGCCGACAGGTGGTGATTGGGAAGATTTTTGACCAGCTGCTGCAGGCGTACAGCCAGAGCAATCAGCAGTACATTTCTGGATACTTCGCTTTTCATGCTCAGCTTTTTCTGTGGGGCATCAGTTTCTCCTGCCTTATGTTTGATGAAATAGCAAAAAAACCACCCATGGCTCTTTTGCGCGTCCGTCCATGATCGTGATGATGACTGGTTACCAAGTCAGCATGTATGAATGCCAAGATTGGCGGCCGGTTCGGACAAAAGCTGTATGAACATAGCAGACATGCAACCATTTTTGTCCATGTCATGGCTATGGTGCCCTCATCTTGTAGTTTAGGGAGCTTATGATGAAATGTAAGCGAGTTAGAAAAGGGCAATGTTTTGGATGTGAGCATGTGCTTGCGAAAGATGAATGCGAGTTGTGTGAAATGTGTGGTGCGCACTTTTGCCCAAAATGTAAAACGTGCAGATGCAATATGGCGCCACGGTTTTATCATTTCCTGCCGGCGATTGCAGTGCTATGCGTGATATTTTTCGGTTTGTTATTCAGGTGATCGAATGATTAAAGGAGTGAAATGATAATTTATATCCACGGGTTCAACAGTTCCGGCCAGTCAGGTAAGGCGAAGGAACTGGCCGAAATGTTTCCCGAGGAACAGGTCATAGCACCTGATCTTCCGTGGCAGCCCGAGAAAGCCATGGTTCTGCTGGAACAGTTGATCCAGAGGTGCCTGGATGAGAAAGTCCTGCTGATCGGTTCATCGCTGGGTGGATATTATGCCCAATATCTGGGTTGGCGATTGGGTTATCCAGTGGTGCTGATTAATCCGGCGCTGGATCCGGTTCCGTTGTTGCTGGAGTGTGTGGGAAAACAAACCAATTATTACACGCAGGAAGTTTATCATCTGACTGGGGAGGCGGTGTTTTCACTTCAGCGCTTTGCTGTGGCTCCTGGGGATATGAAAGCACCCGTGCTGGTGTTACTGGATAAGAGAGATGAAGTGATCGACTATCAAATTGCTGAACGGGCATACAGGGATTTCGGTACCGTGAAATGTTTTGAAGGCGGCTCGCATCGCTTTGAGCATTTGCAGGATGCCAAAGCATTGTTGAATGCGTTTTACTCCGGTGCAAACTGAAGACAGGTCATGACAGTTTTTGTCCAAAGACACTCCAGTATTCGTGTTTTCAAAGTTCAAGGGGTAAGAGATGAAAATTTTGCATATTGAAGAAAGCCCCTTTTATGAGGTCGCTCATATTTCATCAGGTCGCCGGGGCAAGGTACGCCACTGCCGCTTACCTTTTTA
>CAZWWF010000109.1:0-5010 GCA_964636805.1 uncultured Zetaproteobacteria bacterium | reverse complement strand
GAAATGGTACGCGTTCAAGTCAAACAAATAACCGAACCGCCCCTGATCTGATGTCCCCCTCTGTTGAAGGAAGTTTAAGGCCTGAATTCACAGCGGCACTGGCTCATAAACTACTGGACTGTGCCTGCATCAACCTGATCAGTCCGCACGGGCAAGGGCGCAGGCGGACACTGGCAGATTTACGCGCAGTCCTCCCGGATGCATTGCAAATATTCCAGATAGATATGAGAACCTATAAAGATAATTATCAGGGCTTTTACGATAATTTACATGTACAACTTGGCTGCCCGACTATGGATACCAACCAGATTACACTGCTGCTGGATCTGCTCGAAAAGTCAGCTCAACCCTGCCTGTTGATTCTCCATAACCTTGATGAGTTACGCTACAGAAAAGCCGTGAAGGGTGGCTACAACAGCCATTTCATGCATGCGCTGAACAGCATACCCGGCAGAACTAACATCGGCCTGTTATGCGTCAGTGAATGCGCCCATCAACACTATTTGCTCTCAGCAGACGGAGCCATGCTTCCCGGCTCAAATCTTCAAGCAGAAGTCATTCAACTTCCACCCCTGACCCGGAAGCAGTTATTGGCTGAACTACTATGCAGAAATATAACATTACCTGAAGAGGAACTGTCAGCGCTGGCCTCATGCTTGCTCAAACATGATTCCCCCTACACCGAAATATGCAAGCTGGAGAACAGGCCATAAAAACAGGACAATATCTTCAAAGAGCATGGCACGCCTGAACGAGCTTATTTTCCAAGATGGCAATAGACCGGCACTCCTTAAAAGATGCCACCACAAATATAGCTGTCAGTACTTACAGGCACATTTTACCGCTACTCTACTCTATTCTGACTGCGCCGTTGATCCCGTCGTCACCAGATCCATCAAGCCTGCTTCAAGGCAGGATCAAACTGTTGATTCAGGTAAGCAATAATCTCATTGGATTCATACAACCAGGTGGTTTGACCACCCGCATCAATGCGCAAACATGGCACTTTGATACGGCCACCCTCATTTTCCAGGGTATTACGATGCTCACCACCACGGACCTGCGCATCCCGATACTCAAGCGGAATGTTTAAACGATGAATGGCACGGCGTGTTTTGATGCAAAACGGGCAAGCGAAATACTGATAAACCGACATCGATTCGACCTGTTTATCAATTTCAATCTGGGTAGCCGCATCACGTTTGATTTTGCGTGGCCGGGTTAAATAACTGATAAAAGCCATCAGCCCACCTACACCTTCACGAAAAATCTTGAGCAACAGCTTCTTGATCATCATAGCACCTCGAATCATTGAAATGCGTACCATAGCAGTCGCTATGCTTTAAACCACTCGCGCGAAATAAGGTGATAATCTGAATTATCAGTTTTAAGGGACTCCCGATCCTTGCCCGCTACGAAACTTGATGTCATCTAATCGCCCCGTCAGGCTGCGCCGCCATGTCGGCACTTACATTTGAAATACTGGCCAAAGATGAAACAGGCTTCGCCCGTCGCGGGCGCATGCAGCTTGCGCATGGCACGGTGGAGACGCCGGTGTTTATGCCGGTAGGTACACAAGCCACAGTAAAGAGTCTCACGCCTGCCGATCTGACGGATGATATCAAAGCCAGTATTATCCTCGGCAACACCTACCATTTGATGTTACGTCCCGGTGCTGATCTGATTGAAAAAATGGGTGGACTGCATCGGTTCATGGCTTGGGACCGGCCCATTCTGACCGATTCCGGTGGCTTTCAGGTCTGGTCACTGGGTGAACTGCGCAAGATCGAAGAACACGGCGTGCGCTTTCGCTCACATATTGATGGCGCAGAAGTATTTCTCGGGCCGAAAGAAAGTATGCAGATTCAACGTAAACTGGGCAGCGACATTGTGATGGCCTTCGATGAATGCACGCCCTACCCGGCCAGCCACGAAGAAGCCGATGCTTCCATGCAGATGTCGATGCGCTGGGCAGCGGAATGCCGGGATGCCTTGCCGGTCAATAAAACACAGGCCCTGTTCGGCATCGTACAGGGTGGAATGTATGCGGACTTGCGACTGGAGAGTTTGAAAGCTGTTGCCGATATCGATTTCGAGGGTATTGCCATCGGCGGTCTGTCGGTGGGCGAGCCGAAAGAAGAGATGATAGCCATGCTCGATACGCTGGCGCCACATCTGTCGGCAGATAAACCACATTATGTCATGGGGGTGGGTACACCCGATGATCTGATCGAGGGTATTGATCGCGGCATTGATATGTTTGATTGTGTCATGCCCAGCCGCAATGCCCGCAATGGCACGCTGTTCACGGATGATGGTAAAATGAACATCAAAAATCTCAAACATTTCGATGATGAACGGCCTGTCATGGAAAACTGCACCTGTTATACATGCCTTCATTTTTCCCGTGCTTATCTGCGCCACCTGTATATGGCGAAAGAAATCTTAAGCTCGAGGTTGAATACCTTGCATAACCTGCACTACTATTGCGATCTCATGCTTCGAGCTAGAAATGCGCTTGAGCAGGGAAACTGGCCCGAATTTCGAAATCAGTTTTTACAACGCTACCGAGGACGTGCATAATCGCCGACCCTTGGAAATAGATATTTATGAGATCCCAAGCCGGGACAACAATCAGGAGTTCTACCCATCATGAAAACACGTTATTCTTCTATCATCGCATCTGTTGCGGCTGCGATGGCTATCATTACACCGGTTTATGCCGAAGCTGCGCCCGCAGCCGATGGTGGAGGTGGCTTCGCTTCACTGATTCCACTGGTGTTGATTATGGTCATTTTCTACTTCCTGCTCATTCGCCCGCAACAGAAAAAACTCAAGGAACATCGCAATCTGATCGGTCAATTGAAAAAAGGTGATACGATTATCACCGGTGGTGGTCTGTACGGCAAAGTAACGGACGTCAAGGATGATACATTGAAAGTAGATATTGCCGATGGCGTTCGCGTCAAAGTGAAACGGGATACCATTGTTGGACTGGCAGACTGAAGCCTGTCTGCCAGACACATCGTAACAATATACGCCATAACAAATACGTTTAAGGATTCACGCAATGCATAGCTTTCCACGCTGGAAAATCTGGTTAATTTTGTCTGTACTGGCCATCTCACTGATGGCCTCGCTGCCCAATATCACATCCGTCCCCTCATGGTGGCCTGCTTCATTAAGCAAGCCAATGAGCCTTGGTCTGGATCTGAAAGGTGGCATCCATCTGGTACTCGATGTCGATGTCGATAAAGCTGTATCACACAGTGTTGAAGAAGATATCG
The DNA here is from genome assembly GCA_964636805.1 of uncultured Zetaproteobacteria bacterium. Lineage (GTDB taxonomy): Bacteria > Pseudomonadota > Zetaproteobacteria > Mariprofundales > Mariprofundaceae > Mariprofundus. Next base: position 1,723 of record CAZWWF010000109.1, on the reverse strand, counting down.
ACTCGGCACGACAGGTGCTGCGCAAAGCAAAAATCCGTTACCGCAAGCTGGCCACGGATGGTAATTCTCTTGTTATTACCATCAAAAAAGCTTCGGATATCGATGCCGCCGAGTCACTGCTGAAGGAGACATTTGGCAACTACACCATATCTTCGGTAGTTGACAATACGATTACGCTGGCCCTGAAAGAAAGCATCGCTGAAGAAACACGTAAGTTTGCCGTTGACCAGGCCATCGAAGTCATTCGCGGTCGTATTGATGCATTGGGCACCACGGAGCCGGTGATCATCAAGCAGGGTAAACATCGCATTCTGGTGCAAATACCGGGTTATGAAGACACCGCCCATGCCAAACAGTTAATTGGTCGCACTGCCCAGCTCGAATTCAAGCTGGTCGATGAAAAAGGTGACCTCGATAAAGCCATGTCGGGCAGCCTTCCTCCCGGTGATATTATCATGTACGGCCCGGAACAGTTGCGCAATGGTCAGAGCTATCGTCAACCCTATCTGCTGAAAAAACGCACCTTGCTCTCCGGTACCGAGATTGCCGACGCACGCGTTTCCATTGATTCACGCTTCAACGAATATGCCGTCACTCTGAAATTCAACAGCAAGGGTGCACGTAAATTTGACAAGCTGACTGCAGCACATGTTGGTGAACGCTTTGCTATTATTCTGGAAGGCGTAGTCAATTCAGCGCCGGTGATTCGCGAACGCATTGCCGGCGGCTCAGCCCAGATTACCGGCAGTTTCTCTCCGGCTGAGGCGCACGACCTGGCCATTATACTGCGTGCCGGCGCGCTACCTGCCCCCGTCAAGGTGGTAGAAGAACGCTCTATCGGTCCCAGCCTCGGTCAGGATTCGATTGATCAGGGTATGAATTCGATCATCGTCGGGTGTATTCTGGTGCTGATTTTCATGGCCGTGTATTACCGCATGTTCGGCATGGTAGCCAATGTTGCGCTGATTTTTAACATGCTTCTGATTCTGGCTGCCATGAGTATTATCGGTGGTACACTCACCCTGCCGGGCATTGCCGGCATCGTGCTGACAATCGGTATGGCTGTGGATGCGAATGTGCTGATTTTCGAGCGTATTCGTGAAGAGTTACACTTGGGTAAAACACCGCTGGCCGCTATTGACGGCGGTTACGACAAAGCCTTCTCGACCATTGTTGATGCCAACATTACCACACTGATTGCTGCCATTGTGCTGTTCCAGTTCGGTTCCGGACCGGTGAAGGGCTTCGCCATTACCCTCTCCGTCGGTATCCTGGCCTCAATGTTTACTGCCATCACCGTCACCCGTGCCATTATTGCCACCTCCACGGCCAGGCAGGGTCGCATCGAAAAATTAAGTATTTAAGGTTACTGATATGCAACTGATTCGCCCAGACATTAACATCGATTTTATCGGCAAACGTAAAATCGCCCTGATGATTTCCGCCCTGATGATCGTCGTCTCATTGGGAACGCTGGCCGTTAAAGGCCTGAATTTCGGCATTGACTTCACAGGCGGCACACTGGTCGAAGTGAAATTTGACAAAGCTCCCGGTATTGCCGATGTACGCAGCGCCATTTCACCCAGAGGCTTTGGCAATGCAGTGATTCAGGAATTCGGTTCGCCGGAAGAAATTCTGATTCGCGTGCAAAACAAAGAGGGGGAAAAGTCATCCACTATCAGTACCGCTATTCTCGATGGTTTGGCTGAAAAATTCACCGCCG
>CAZWWF010000108.1:0-5022 GCA_964636805.1 uncultured Zetaproteobacteria bacterium | reverse complement strand
GGACAGCCTAAAGAGAAACCGATGAATTGCATCCTGCAATCAATCAGCGTTTCCGAGGGCAGCTAGTGTGCCCTGATAGTCTAATTATTTTCAAAGTCACGTTATGCAACACATCGATTCCATTACGCGCTTGCCTTCCCTATGCGGCACGGACATCTTTCGTGCATGCAGACAGAACAACATTTCGATACGCAGGAAATCGCCAAGTTCGAGGCTATGGCTGAGGAGTGGTGGGATCCGTCCGGCAAGTTCAAACCGCTACATAGAATCAACCCGCTCAGACTCGACTACATTGCCTGCCAGATAAAACTTGCGGAAGCTTCGATTCTGGATGTTGGTTGTGGCGGTGGATTGCTGGCCGAAGGTATGGCTGCGCGTGGCGCAACAGTAACCGGCATTGACCGCTCACCCAAAGCGCTGGGTGTGGCCCGGTTGCATAGTGAACAATCCGGCGTATCTGTTAAATATGTAGAAAACGATGCTGAAAGCTGGGCGGAAAACCATGCACAAACCTATGATGCTATTACCTGTCTGGAAGTACTGGAACATGTTCCGGATGTGCCACGCACCGTTGCTGCATGCGCCGCCATGCTTAAACCCGGCGGCCATTTCTTTTTTGCTACACTGAATCGTAACCCGGTGTCTTATATCAAGGCGATTCTGGGTGCCGAATATATCCTCGGCTGGCTACCTAAAGGCACCCATGAATATGCCAAATTCATCAAACCATCTGAAATGAATGCTGCGTTGCGAGATGCCGGCCTTGAAATCAAGGATTTAAAAGGCATGAGCTACGCCATGATGACTGACCACTTTTCATTAAGTGATGATCTGTCCGTTAACTACCTTGGTTTTGCCATTAAGTCCGACCCGGACTCTGTCACGTAACATCTCACGAACCCAGATCCGGACTGATCTCCAGTGGACGAGTTGAAATTGTAGGATAGCTTGCCTCGCCATGCTTTGCCCACACCGGTTTTTTCATATTTCCTATTTCCTTATCCTGTTTACGATTGTGTCAACGGCGTATGCAGAACCAGTGGACATTACGGCTGACGAAATCAGCCGAACAACTGACGGCATAGTGACTGCACGCGGCCATGTTATCATCAAACGTCAAACCGATACGCTGACAGCAGATGAAGTGATATACCGGATAAATCAACATGTTCTGGAAGCAAAAGGTCATGTCATTATCACATCGGAACAGGCCACCATCAATGCAGAACAGGCCATCATGCATACTGGCAGTAAAACCGGTAATATGCGCAAGGCAGTCATCATTCTGCCCGACGGCGAACGACTGGCTGCAGAGCGGGTCAAACGTATTGATGATCATACCTTTGAGGCAGAAGAGCTGACTTTCTCTTCCTGCCCGATTGATCAGGAATCCTGGCGAATTGCAGCAAAACATGCCGTGCTTGATCAGCAGGATGGTAGTCTGACGGCCGAAGACAGCCGCTTTGAATTTTGGGGTGTTCCTGTGCTGTATACCCCCTGGTGGCAACAATCGACCAAAAGAAAATCTGGTTTTCTCATTCCCGGCGTGAACATCGGCAAACGCCGCGGTACGGAAGTCGCGCTACCTTATTATTTTGCCCCGTCGGAAAACTGGGATGCCACGCTAACACCACACTGGATGAGTGCGCGTGGTTTTATGGGTGAAGCTGAACTTCGCCATGCATCCTCATTTGGACACGAAGAAATCAACTTTGCAGGCATCAATGATTCCGTTACAGGCAGTAATCGTGGCCGACTTCTGGGCGATATACACTGGAACCTGCCGGCCAATATGGCTTTTGATGTTAAGGCCGATCACATTAGCGATCATAACTATCTGGCCGATTACGCAACAGGCAGGGATATCAGCACCTCGTATTTGCAGAGCATTGCCACGCTATCCCAGTCAGGACAAGTCGGGAGCATGACCGGGGACTGGTTTATTCAGGCACAGCATCAGCAGACAACGCTACTACCCACCAATGCAGCCACATTACAGATTTTACCACGGCTCCAGAGCAATATGCAGTGGGAGTTGCCTGCTAATACATTGCTGCATATTGATCAGCAGACGACACGATTTAGCAGGCGTGAGGCGCTACGCAATAATAATTTCGTGGATGGATGGCGTTTCGATATTCACCCTTATCTAGAGATCCCATGGGATATGGAAGCAGGCGGCATTTCAGCGACGTTAACAGCAGGTTCGCATCATACCCGATACTGGTTACAGAAGAATCTGAAGAACACCAGACTTCCCAAACTGATCAGTACCACACCAACTCGCACTACCGCTGAAGTCAGTCTGGAAATTCGCTCCGACTTTGAGTCTATCAACAAAGAACGCACACGAAGGCATGTTATTTCTCCCATTATTCGTTATGACTATATCTATGCTCCGGATCAAACTGATCTGCCAAATTTTGACTCGCGTTTTAGCAAGTTAACACTGAGTAATTTACTTTCCGGTAACCGCTTTACCGGATATGATCGCATTGAACGTGTTAATCGGTTTAGCCTGATGCTCGAAAGCAAACTGCAACTCAAAGACGATGAAACATCTTCAGCCAGGGATGCTATGATTGTAAGCTTGGGAACTTCCTACGACCTATTACAACAGCGTGTGGATACTCGTCTGCAACGAGATCCTGTACGGGCATTTTCCAACGTAATCGGTGAAATTATATTAAAACCTGTTTCCGGTATTACTTTGCGTAGCTCAGGGCAGTACAATACCAACAGGCATTACTGGGCCACGATGACATCAGGCATGGATCTTTCTGTAGAGGACAATAACTTGCATGTTGGCTATACATTTACTGACAAACGATATGCACTTGCTGCCAAGCTGATTGATCTTCGCGGTGCTTTCAGTCTCAATCAACGCTGGCAGGCAACAGGTCGTTGGCAATTTGATATATTACGGAAATTATCGCAACAAGCTTCTATCGGCCTGCAATACACTCATGCCTGCTGGAAAATCGGCGTGGAGGGATATCGCGTAAACCGCCGCAGCGGTACAACTACAGCATCTAATTTTGGTTTCCATCTGTTGCTCGAATTCAAGGGGCTGGGTAGCATTGGTTCCTGATTATGATTTGGATTTTCGAAATATTTCGACAACGGTCTGTTTAGCATGAAGAAAACCATGCTCGTTAAGAAAAATACTTTATCCACCGCCATTGGAGACTTTATGCACTTCCCCGTCTTGCTGGCCACCTTGCTGTTGATTACCCTGCCCGTCAGAGCTGAACCTATCGACAGTATTGCCGCCATTGTTAATAATGAAGCCATTACCTGCTATGAAATCCAGCAAGATACGGAAAATACACTCAAACAATTGCGCCAGTCTGGCTCAACCACGCTGCCATCGGCAGATGCCCTCAAAAAACGGGCACTGGATGCCCGTATCGTTAAAACTCTGCAAATGGATGAGGCCCGAAAACTTGACTTGAAAGTCAGCAAGGAAGAACTCGACAAAGCTATTGAGCGTGTGGAAACCAGCAACGGAATGCTTCCTGGGCAATTGGAAGATGCACTGAAACAGCAGGGGCTCAATTTTGAGCAGTTCAAAGAAAACCTGCATGATCAGATTCTGATCAACAAATTAATTAATATCGCTGTACGCAGCAAACTGCAAATCTCTGAAGAAGCGATCCGTGAATATTACAGGAAATATATGGCTGAAAACAAACCTCGCCGGGAGGTACAGCTTGGTCATATTTTTATTTCCCTCCCAAGTGAACCCACACCCGAATTATTGGTCAGCACACGCAATAAGGCGCGTAGCATCCACCAGCAGCTGGTGAACGGGAAAGATTTTTCCAAGCTGGTTGCCCTTTATTCAGAGGCTCCTGACCGGCAGCAACAGGGTGTCATGGGTTGGTTTACCGAGGGTTCCATTACGCAACGATTTGCTCCGGCACTGGAACTGCCACTGCATGGTGTGACTGAACCCATACGCACGCCTTCCGGTTTCCATATTCTGAAGGTCTTGAACGAACGCTGGCAGAAACCCGAGCAAGTCGGCACCAGCTATGATGAAGTGCATGCACGCCATATTCTGTTGCGAATCCCCACGCTTGCCGATGAAGAAGACAAAGCAAAAATCCGTAGTCGTGCCGAAGACATCGCCAGAGAAATGAAGGATGCCAGTGACGAAGAATTTAGCACCAGAGCAAAAGAAGTGTCACAAGGGCCAAGCGCCAGCAGGGGCGGTGATCTTGGCTGGTTCAAACGCGGGGCAATGGTACCGGAATTCGACAAGGTGGTGTTTGCCATGCATGCCGGCGAAACCAGTGGTGTTGTCCAAACACAGTTTGGCCTGCATATTATCCGCGTCGTCGCCACCCGGCATATCGACCCCAATTCTCTGCAAGCAAATCGTGATAAAATCACCCAGATTTTATCCAATATAAAAATGCAGGAGCTGTTACCCCGGTGGATAGCCTCCCTACGGGCTGAGGCCAAAATAAAATATCAGCCCTGTCCGGATGTGGCAGAGACACAAGCCGTAAAATAGTCATGGCATCAAACACATGATACCGCTGGTTATCACTGTCGGCGAACCGGCAGGCATTGGTCCGGATTGTATTATTCGCGCCTGGTCAGGTCATAAAGATACATTTGAACACTGTATTATTGCCGCACCAGCTAACTGGCTGCAAGAACGGATTAAACTGATTGATATCGATATTCCGATAAGGGAATTCGATAGCATTGATGAGGCAATCCTGAACACATCTTCGGATCCTGTGAAAGAGCTAATATGCTGGAACCCGCTATCCGCACAAAATGCCTATCCTGTCATAGCAGGAAACCCTTCTCAGCGCACAGCCAACGCTGTAGTCCACTGTATTGAAGAAGCTGCAAATGCATGTCTGCATGGTAAAGCTGCCGCGCTGGTCACCGGCCCGATCGAAAAAGCTGTGCTGCACAGCGCCGGTTTTAAATTTCCTGGCCATACTGAATTTCTTGCCCATTTATCTGCCGTATCGATGCAACAACCCGACAAGCAATCAG
>CAZWWF010000107.1:0-5084 GCA_964636805.1 uncultured Zetaproteobacteria bacterium | reverse complement strand
ACTGTCTTGCCTAAGGACTCAACCTTACGACAGCCTATATCCACATAAATAAGTATTGTTATTAAACCCGGAATCAGCAGCTATAATAAAATTTAGGTCGCCTTGGATAATGACCACTGTTAGGGCAATCTTACTCTGCTCAACAAATAAGGAGACCACATGAAGAAAAATTTCATATACATGGCAGCAGTTGCAATAATGTTGCTGTTTTCTTGGACGGCATATGCGAAAATTGTATTTTCAACTTCAGTTACAGATATCGCCGTTGGCATCACAAATGATTTCATGGCTCTGGATATCAACGGAAATGGGAAATCTGAAGCGCCCATGCAAACACCTGTAACCGTCAGAGAAACACTCGGAGCAGTAGATAAAAACGGCGTTCAAAGAGTCACGCGTATTGATACATTCAAGTACCTTATATTTGACCCGCTTACAGGCAGAACGCTTAGGACGTTGGCGCAAACTTCTCATATACTCCGCCTGGATGTACCCGCCGCAACCCCGTTTTTTAATGAGCAGCAAGGCCAGGGAATCATTACTGCAGGGCCACAACGATACTTTGTACACATGGTTGCAGGTACCACAGGAGGAATACCTGCTCCATTATTACTAAAAGGCACACCGTACAGCGAAGCATCACTCAGTGTTATCATCTACAATGGAAAAACAGGGGCAGTGGTAAAACGATTTACGCTACAATCAAACCGTACTCTGCAATTATTGGCGGATGAATGCCGGTTCACCGACATCAACGGCATTACTTATTTTGTCGAGCGCTATCTGGTGCGAGGCACGGCGATACCCGGCCCACCACCTTTTGTGCAAAGAGAACGGCTACTGGTCAAAATATGGAACACAACACATACCCGGCTTATCAGGCAATATATTAAAACCAAAGTTGTCGTTGTAAGATAAACACGGCTGTAATGCGTGAGCGGAAAAGCACGAAGTCTCTCTAGAAATCAATAGCCCCCTGAACAGGGGGGGGGAGGGGCTTTTTTCGCGGTATTAGCAACAAATAGAGTTGTCCGGTTTTAGAGCACAATGGTTGTCCGGTTTGAACGTGTATCATATAGCGACCTTCATCCCTGGTAATGGGAGTTCAGGTATACTGTTTTTGACTGGTTTGATTGGCTCAAGCTCAGCGAGTTTTCGTGGCCCGTGAAAGATAGCCAGATGACCATCGATGTACTGGTGGATACGTATTTTCGTTTTGACATAATGATGTCGATATTCATCGCCGGGAATCTGAAGTGTCCGCCCTTTGAAACTGACGGTGTTATCCTTGTTGACCGTACGTTCAAACTGTTCACATAGAATATCATCCAGTGAGCCGCCAAACCATTGTACGAAAGCATTGATTTCCAAGGCCGGCTTAACCGAGAATTCCTGGTTGAATGCGGGCATGTATTTGTCCTTTGATAAGTCGTGTTTGCAAAGCGCAAGGCTGCTACCGCAGCTTGCTCTTTCAAACCCTCATCAAAGTTGCACTTACGAATTGAATCCACGCATAACTATTGAAATGGCCGAACCAATTCAGTTTGGCGCCAGTATTTCCGGTCGATTTGCGATCATTCGCGACTGCCGTCGTTTTTACTGCCATTGCAACGGCTCTTCCTGCATGGCTGCGGCCTGTTCTTTCAAGGTGAGGATATGATCTTCCCAATATTGCTGGGTATTGAACCACGGAAAGGCACGTTTGAAAGCCGGATCATCCCAGCGGCGGGCCAGCCAGGCTGCATGATGCATGATGCGCAGCGTTCTGAGGGGTTCGATCAGGGATAATTCCCGGCCATCGAAATCATGAAACTGGCTGTAGGCAGTCAGCAGTGTATTCAGCGTCGTCATCATCTGACTGCGATCGCCCGAAAGAAACATCCATAAATCCTGAACCGCCGGCCCCATGCGGGCATCATCGAAATCCAGGATATACGGTGCATTGTGTTTCCACAGGATGTTGCCCGGATGGCCATCCCCGTGCAGGCGAATGTATTGCGGATTGATGGTCTCAAATGCCTGTTCAACCACATCGAGCAAATCCTCAGCCAGCGTTTCGTAGGCTTTTTCCAGCTCCGGGGGAATAAAACCGTTCTCCATCAGGAATTCATATGAATCGTCACCAAAGGTATGCACATTCAGCTGGGGCCGATGCTCAAAATCCGCCGTTGCTCCCAGCGCATGAATACGCGCGATAAATCGCCCGAGCTGCTCCAGATGTTCCTTGCATTCCAGATCAGGCGCACGACCCGCTTTCAGTGGATACAGGCTGAATCGGTGCGCTCCGAAATAAAACAGACTGTCGCCATCAATCACCAGCGGCGGTACAACAGGAATCTCCAGAGCCTCCAGTTCCAGTGTGAATTCATGTTCTTCGAGGATCGCTGCATCACTCCAGCGTTTGGGTCGATAAAACTTGGCCACAACAGCCTCGCTATCTTCGATACCCACCTGATAAACACGGTTTTCATAGGAGTTCAGAGCCAGTTGATGTCCATCGCAGGAAAACCCGAGACTTTCGACCGCCTGCAACACCTGTTCGGGACCAAGATCGTAAAATGAGGCGGCTTGCTTCGATACATGCATGCCGAAAGCGTACCGGGAACCGTATCATTTGTCCGCTTTACGTCTTGTGCCCGCAAGGCAATCACAAAAAATGTCAGAGATCCCTGGAGCTTGAGGCATGCGTCATGACGCGACTGTTTATGAAGAGTTCATAAGACCAGTTCGTTGACAACCGATGTTCATTTCTTTTCCACAAAAGAAACGAACCAAAGAAAGGTGCCCGGCAACCTGCTTTATCCTGCGTATTTATCATTCAATGGGGCAAAAAATATTTCGCTTTCCCCATTGAATAACAAATACTCCGGCGCATCTTGGGTCGGGGTTAAAATGCCTTTAAATCCTCCTTTTAGATCTGTCTCGTATTGAATATTTTCGCGGAAAAAAGAGGCGGCGGCGCGACCATTAAAATATTTAATACGAGGGAACCCGAATGGGAGAAAACGATGTTACACATCGCGTGATAGGACTTTGTAAAAAATAAACAGGCGGCTTTGATTCGGGCCATCTTGGCCCTCAGGGCCTGACGGCCTTACCCGAAACATCGAACATTCAATTCGATAAAACGAAACATACAAGGGCCTGTTCACAAAAATGTCCATCATTGTAATAAACCCATGTATTTTAATGCAACTGCCCTGCTTGTGTCCGCCCTTGTGTCGCCAGTCACGGAACGGCCCGGACAGCGATGCAGGGTTCGGCTCATGAATACACAGCCCATGAATACAAGAAAATTGAACCCGACACTGATTTCATCCACCCTGTTCAGCATGATCATCTGGCTTTCAGGCATGTTCGTATTATCGTCCTGTTCGACTAGCAATCATTCTGCACAGACAAGCGCCCTGAACACAACGGCACCCGCCAATAGTGCTCAACAGAAGAAACAGCGCTTTTTCACTTTTTTAAAGCCGGTCGTTGAATCCGAGAATGAGCGTATTTTACAGCAGCGTGAAAAACTGTTGCGCCTGAAATCAGAATCCAGATTAAGCGGCAGGGAGCTGGTATGGTTAACGAAACTGGCTTCGGAATACGACCTTGCCATCAAAGGACAGCCATCGCCCTCAGACTGGCAAACCTTGCAGGCCCGCGTGGATATAATTCCGGTTGAAATGGCGCTGGTACAGGCTGCCAACGAATCGGCCTGGGGAACATCACGCTTCGCCCGACAGGGAAACAATTATTTCGGCCAGTGGTGTTATCAGAAAGGCTGCGGCATAGTACCCAAACACCGTACTGCCGGCGCAACACACGAGGTACAACGATTTGAAAATGTAAAACACTCGGTCCGCACCTATATGAACAACATCAATACAACACGCGCCTATGCCGGGTTCCGCAACATCCGCCAAAACCTGCGGATTCACAAACGCGCTCTGGATGCTGAAGTGCTGGTCGCAGGCCTGAAATCATATTCTGAACGCGGCATGGCCTATGTCAGAATCATTCAGGCCATGATTCGCAGCAATCGCAATCTGATCAGGCAAAGTTAAAAGGATATTTCGACTTCAATTTTATAACCGCAAAGGTCGCAAAGGAAAGGTAAAAGAGGTGATAGCCTTATTCCCGAGGACTTTTATCGGGAATCTGTTCAAGCCTCGGCCCTCTAATAAATAGAGGCGTTCGGGGCCGGTCTGAATCAACTTAGGGCCTTTGCGGTAAAAAAGCTTATCCGGTTTTACGCTCCAGAACACTGAACGCATAGGGGTAGGCATTCTTCTCATCCGGCTGATGCGATTCGTGAAATACTTCCTGCCAGCAGCGGCGATCAAATTCGGGGAACCATGCATCCCCTTCGAATTCGGCATCGATTTCAGTGATATATAAACGCCCGGCCTGATCAAACAGCAGCGCATAAATTTCAGCACCGCCCATGACCATAATTTCATCGGCATCCGGTACCACTGATTTGGCTTCATCGAGCGAATGTACCACCGTACACCCTTCGACTTGCAAGTCCGCCTGCCTGGTCAGAATCAGATTGGTTCTCCCCGGTAGCGGGCGCCCTATCGACTCATACGTCTTGCGCCCCATCAGAATCGGCTTGCCCATGGTGCTCTTTTTAAACCATGCCATGTCGGCTGGCAGCTTCCACGGCAGCGCATTGTTGCGCCCGATCAGGCGGTTTCGATCCTGCCCCCAGATAAAAGAAATGATCGGCTTCTCACTCATGCCGGAACAAATGTCCTAAATCGCAATCGGTGCACGAATGCCGGGGTGACACTGGTAATCGACCAGCTCGAAATCTTCATAAGTGAAATCGAAGATATTTTTGATATCCGGATTGATTTTCATCGTTGGGAACGGAAATGGCTGGCGTGCCAGCTGAGTTTCGACCTGCTCGGCATGATTGGAATACAGATGCGCATCACCGAAGGTATGTACGAAATCACCGACCTTCAATTCGCAAACCTGTGCAACCATCATGGTCAGCAACGCATAGCTGGCAATATTGAATGGTACGCCGAGAAAAATATCGGCACTGCGTTGATATAACTGGCAGGAAAGCTTGCCGTCGGCGA
>CAZWWF010000106.1:0-5120 GCA_964636805.1 uncultured Zetaproteobacteria bacterium | reverse complement strand
AAGCACAGTTTACGGCTTTAATCTTCGTGATCTTCGTGGTCTTCGTGGTTAAGATGCCGCGGTTCACAGGGGGGGATAGATATGAGCGCAGAATTCAAGGACCGTATTATCATGGTGACTGGTGCATCCGATGGCATTGGCCAGCGTGTTGCTGCCGCATTGGGAGAAGCCGGTGCAAACGTGATTGCGCTGGGGCGCAATGAGGATGGTTTGCAGCAGACGCTGGAGCGTATTGAATCATTCGGCGGTCGCTGCCTGTGCATCCCGTTCGATCTGATGGATTTTGATAATTACGGCAAATTGTTTCTGTCCCTGAAAGATCAGATTCCGCATCTCGATGGCCTGGTGCATTGCGCCGGTTCCATTGATCGCTGCACGCCGCTGCAATATATCAAAACCGATGTATTCAGGCAGATGCTCGATATTCACCTGACTGCGCCAAATATGCTGACCCAGATCATGTTACCTTTGCTCAAACGCGCTGAAGCGGCATCGATTATCTTTACCACCTGCGACATGGTTGATGAAGATCAAAAGAATTTCCATGCCTATGGCTTTGCCAAACGGGCTTTGGCTTATGCCGCCGCCATGTGGCAAGCCGAGCAGCCGGACAAGCCATACCGCTTTAATGCCCTGAATCCGGGCAAGGTACGTACCGAGTTATTCAAACGCGCTTTCGGCGGCACGCATCCCAAAGAAGTGCCGGCGGTTAGTTCAGTCGTACCGGCTTATTTATATCTGCTATCCGATCAATCGAAAGAACTGCGCGGTCAAACCATTCATGCCCGCGATCTAAATATCGGCCAGGACGTTCTACTTACCCCTCACCCTTACAAAAGGAGCTAATCGCATCAATGTCATCCAGTGCAGCGTTGAAGTCATAGGCAGCGAGATGCTGTCGCAGTGCCGATAGATACGCTGTGTATCCGCTACCGCTCAATGCAGCACTCAATTCATCTATCAGATCAACTGCATCTCCATTATAATCTTCCAATAGCGCCCGCATCCGGCTAATTAAAGCCATTGCCGCTTCGGCATCTACTGTTTGTCCGCCGGGTTCGTTTGGCTGCCTGCGTTCACACCAGTTGCCAATGCCTTCAATAACTTCATCCAGCAATATTTCTATGGCGGACACCAACTCCGGTTCAACCGCTGACTCTGACTTCAGGGCTGATTCCAGTATTGTGATTTTCTCCTGCAGCTTGTTGGCACCAATATTGCCCGACACCCCCCTTAACGAATGTGCCAGCTCTACAGCCAGCTGTCTGTTTTCGGACGCCAGTGCATCACGAATACATTTCAGACTATCTGCCTGTGTATCATGGAACTTGCACAGGATATTCCGGTACAGTTCAGTGTCGCCTGCCACCCGCTTCAAACCATCGGCAACATCAATACCGGACAGGCCGGTGAATTCCAGCATATCCACCGCTGCTGACTGAGCAGCCGATAAGCGTTCTGCTGTATTGACCTGCGATGTTCTTATCCAGCGTACCAGCGTACTGTACAGCTTGTCCGGATCAATCGGTTTAGCGATATGGTCGTTCATACCAGACTGAAGGCAACGCTCACGATCTCCGGGCATGGCATTCGCTGTCATGGCAATGATGGGTAAATCACGGAAATTTTCATCAGCACGAATTAAACGGGTTGCCTCCAACCCGTCCATGACCGGCATCTGCATATCCATCAATACACCATCAAAGGCATCTGCCCGAACAGCTTCTATTGCCTGTTTACCGTTATGAACGGTTTGAAGACTGATGCCGGCCCTGGCCAGCAGCCCTTCTGCCACCTGTTGGTTAATTTCATTATCTTCCACCAGCAACAAACGAACCCCGTGCAGTGATTGCATGACATCGGGTGTCAATTGCTTTTCAGTCTGTATCACAGCAATCTCATCAGCACAGCCCAGGGCAAAACGAATTCGAAAATGGAACCGACTGCCTTTGCCGGGAGTACTCTCGACACCTATTTCACCACCCATCAGTTCAACAAGCTGCTTGCAGATAGCAAGCCCAAGGCCCGTGCCGCCATAATTGCGCGTAATGGATGTATCTGCCTGCGTGAAAGCCTGAAAAAGATTTGCCTGCTGTTCTGCAGTCATGCCAATGCCTGTGTCGGTGACGCTGAAACCGAGTTCGATACCCGAATCTGTCTGCTCAATCACCTCAACAGTAAGCTTGACCTGCCCCTGTTCGGTAAATTTCACCGCATTATTGACCAGATTGAGTAACACCTGCCCCAGCCGCATGGAATCGCCATGTAATGGCGGCAGATCAGGCGGACAGTCGAACTGTAAATTCAGTCCTTTGGCACAGGCACTGAGAGCATTGACACTCTCGACATTAGCCAGCATCGCCTCCAGGTAAAAATCCACCGGCTCAATAGTCAACTTTCCCGCCTCAACCTTGGAAAAGTCGAGGATATCATTGATGATCACCAGCAATGTTTCCGAAGCAGTGAGAATCTTGTTCAGGTAGTCACGCTGCTTCTCATCCCGGGACATATCCAGCGCAAGGTGTGCCATGCCGATAACAGCATTCATCGGTGTGCGAATTTCATGGCTCATATTGGCCAGAAAATCGCTCTTGGCCTGTGCCGCTGCCAGAGCCCGGTCACGTGCTTCAGCCAACTGCCGGGTACGTTTCTCCACCTTTTCTTCCAGGATATGGCTATGATCTTCCAACTGCGCGTAGGAGTGTCTGAGTGAATCGGCCATTTCCTCCAAAGCCGCCACAAGAAGCCCGATCTCGTCATCGGTGCGTGTACTGATATGGGCTGTGGCGGAAAAATCACCACTGGCAAGTTCGTGGGAAAAGTGCACCAGTTTCTGAATCGGGTCTGTCCATCTGCGCGCAAAATAATATACCACCAACGCTCCAAGGATTAAAAACAGAATAGCAGTTAGGATGGTTCGAATGAGAGCGTTCCTGATTTCACCATCGACATAACGTTGCGACTTGGCCAGTAGTTTGTTCAATTCATCCAGTGAGAAACCGAGACGTAATACACCCCACTGCTTCTGATGAACCATGATCGGAACCACCATTTCTATAAAGGCATGATCGCTTATATCAAAATGGTGATGCATGGTTTTGTGCTGGCCGGCAGCAAAATCTGAAACCGAACCGGACAGGATATGCTGCTTGAGTGCTTTATCGAGGTTAGTTCCAATAGCCACCTTGGGAGCATCACCCTGCATGAGAATCACATAACGCAAATCTTCGATATCCCTGACCACATCCTGCAGAAATTCATTCGCCAGAGCGAGCCGGTGTGTCGCAATAAGATTTTGCACGTGGCCAGTCATTGCTTTTGCTGCTTTTTCTGCCCTTTTATTCATCTGTTCGTCAAGAAAAGAGCTATGCATCGCCAACACACCTTTCAGGCTGTCTCGTTGCGCCGTTAATTGCAACAGTGTTAACAGCACCACGATAGCCACGATCATGCCAACCATCGCCACCATCAACTTCCAGCGCATACCCCGGTAAGTCACTTCTTCATTCACTGCCACAGACTTATTCATATTCCTGATACGCCCTCAAACTCTGCAATCATGTGCAGCCTCCGGATCACCGGAGCTCCTGCAATCTTTATCATGCAACAAGCAAAGCCTGCTCAGCACGAGCATGAAGCAATCTCCTGTTTTTTCAATACTATGGCCTGCATTGCACATAAATGCAGTGGCATCCTTGCCTGTTCCTCTGCCCGCAATGAATCCCTCGCCGAACATCCGTATACAAAACCACGTACGCCTTCTTCGGAATCCACTGCGAATAAAAATCCGGTGCAACCACAACAAAGATACATGAATATTACAGGCCAGCCGTTCGACTAACGTGAAAAACGCTGAAGAGCCTCAATCAGTTTCCGCGCAGGACCGCTAATCATACCTTTGTGATCAAGCAGAATTTCCCGGGCACTCAATGACTTACCATAATAACCGCGATTGTAATCACTCAATGAGTTGAGTTTGGCACCCTCAAGCGACAGCCCGACAAACAGTCCCCTGCTGCGGGAATAAGACCACACTTCTGTCTTCAGCTCGATATCGGTACCTGCCTGCGCCTTGCGGCCAACCGGCCCGGCCGCAACCGAGGCATCAGCGCCAAGTTTGAATTCATTTCTCAGCATTGCTTTCAATCCGCGCTCACTGCGAATCAAAAGTACCAGATCGGTGGACTGGGCACCAACCTGCCAGCCGACAGAACCCGCCGCAATGGAAAAAAATGCCGGCGCTGACCAGCGATTATGACGGACATCATGATGCAGAATTACTCCCCTGCCATATTCGCCGCCAAACACAAAACCGGCTTTTACCACGCCGGGAAAAATTGCCACACCGGCAGATTTTCTCAACAAATCACGCGGAATACCCTTGTCTGGACTGTCCATAATCTCGTTGATCACATCAGTGGCATCGGCCACCTTGTCGCGGGCATCAGATGCATCATCAGCCAGAGCCGGTAAGGCAACAACAAACAGCGAGCACAGCAATATCGGTACGGATGGGAACAGACGTAACATGATAACCTCCTTGGCAGATCAATCCTTCTTCTCGCTATTATAGCAGATTCAAAATCTATAATCCGGATCAACCATAAAAACACCGGATTTACCCGGGGCAGGCCGCACAGAAATACAACGCTATGGGAGACAGCACGCACTCAGGTATGGGTTGAACCCCAACGCAACCTTGTAGGTCCGGATTGAATCGTTGTAATTACCTTGCAAACAATTCAGCCCTCCATCGCGCAGCCGGGCTCACTGTTATCATCCTTGTTCAGTCGAGTACCATCAATATAACAGCCTTATCATACAGGCCACTACCCCCCCCATCGCATAAGATTCACCCCAAATATTGTTAGTCACTGCCTGCACAAAAGAGTTCATGGACATAACGGGTATCATCAGAATCAGCAGATATTTCAACATCTATTGTACTCTCTTTATTGCCAGGTTTTGGAAATATCTATACAGGCAAAAAAAGGAACCGTTATAAATTAATTCTATGAACCCGTAAGGGCGTAACGGATTTCACGAACAACCCGAGCTAGAAACTGTTGAGAAGCATCTTCCTTTTCTCATCATATTCTTCCTTGGTAATTAGATTCTGT
>CAZWWF010000105.1:0-5212 GCA_964636805.1 uncultured Zetaproteobacteria bacterium | reverse complement strand
CTGCTATGACAGCGTTTTCCGAAACCCTGACTATTCGTGTGTATTATGAAGATACCGATCATGGAGGCGTAGTCTATTACGCCAATTACCTGAAATTTATGGAACGTGCACGTAGTGAATTTTTACGTTCGGCAGGACTGGAACTGGACAGTATCGACTCCGAATTCGGTGTGTTATTTGCCGTGACCGAAGCCAATATACGTTATCACAAACCGGCTGTATTTAATGATCTGCTGACAGTAGAAAGCAGCATCACCCGTTTGCGCGGGGCTCGTATTACATTTCGGCAGCGTATCTACAGGCAGCGGGATCATATCCTGTTGACCGATGCCGATATCCATCTGGCCTGTATCAGTCGTTGTGGCAAAGTCAGTCGTATCCCGGCCCCGATTGCAGACCGTTTAAAAAATCATCTGAATCCATCATAGGAGTTATTCATGCCGCAAGATTTATCCATTCTCCACCTTATCCTGAATGCCGGCATCATTGTGAAGGCCGTGCTTGTTCTACTGATTCTATTATCAGTGATGAGCTGGGCTGTCATTTTTAATAAATGGCGTTATTACAGAAGAGCGCGCAATGAGGCGGAATCCTTTTCGAAGGCATTCTGGAGCGGTTCGGATATGGATACCATCCTGGCTGGTATTCCCCAGCAGTATCCTGACTCGCCACTGCCCAATATTTTTCAGTCGGGTTATCGTGAGTTTATGCGCATTCGACGGGAAGCCACCGAAAGCGAATCCGGGAAAATCGTTGCCGGCAGTGGCATTGATGGTGTTCGCAGGGCGCTTGATGCGGCATACTCAAGAGAGATGGAGAAACTGTCCCGCCACCTGGCATTTCTGGCCACAGTGGGGTCCACATCGCCATTTATCGGCCTGTTCGGCACTGTGTGGGGCATCGTTAATGCCTTCCAGGGCATTGCATTAACCAAAAACACCTCGCTGATTGCCGTTGCACCCGGTATTGCCGAAGCTCTGGTTGCTACCGCATTCGGACTGATTGCGGCCATTCCGGCAGTGGTTGCCTACAACAAATTCTCGGCCGATCTTAAACGAACCGGTGCAAATATGGAGCAGTTCGGTTCCGAGTTTCTCAATATTGTTTCGAGGCATATTAAAAGTTAGCCCAACCGAATAAATAAAACGGGATAGAAACAAAGGTTAACGGAGGGATCAATCATGTGGGCCGGACAAAGTAAATGGGATAAAGATCTCGAACCGATGGGTGAAATCAATGTCACACCGTTGGTTGATGTTATGCTGGTATTGTTAATTATTTTTATGGTCACTGCACCTCTGCTTACACAGGGCGTTAATGTCGATCTGCCGGAAGCCGATGCGCCTTCCCTGCAACAGAATGTCGAACCGCTGGTAGTCACAATTCGTGCAAACGGGAATATATATATCCAGAAACATGATATTGATATCAAACAGTTAGCTCCACGAATTCAGGCTATGCGAAAAGCAAACCCTGACCTTCCGGTATTCATTCGCGGTGATGCAAAAACGCCCTATGGGCGTGTTGCAGAAGTGATGGCGCTACTGGAAAGCTCGGGTATCAAGAAGGTCGGTCTTGTCACAGAGCCGCACCGCTAATATCAAGCACAGTCATTCAACAGACCTGAAATCACTGGACCTGATTTCAGCACTGTTGCTGCATATCATGGTTTTCACCGTGATAGGTGTGCTGATGTACTGGCAACAGCAACACCGGCCAAGTGAACCACTGAAGCGTATCGAAGTGATGATGATTTCTGCCAAAGAGCTGGCTAAACTGGAACAGCAGGCCCGGAACAGACCCAAGCCGGTCAAACATACCAAACCGAAAAAAATCAAGCCGAAACCCAGGATTGTTAAACCGCCGAAACCAAAACCTCCGGTGGCCAAACCGGTCGTGAAAAAAAAGCCCAAAGCAAAGCCGGTTCCAAAACCGAAGCCAGTTCCAAAACCAAAATCTGTTCCCAAACCTGAACCGGTAAAGAAAAAAGCCCCTGCCCGTGCCAAGGTAAAACCCGACGAAAATTTTGATCCGTTTGCTCCTCTAGCTTCATCGACTGATAAAAAGGTATCCGCGAAAAAGGCCAGTACTTCACAACCTGAACTTGCAGACCTTGTCGGTAAACAGCTATCCACGAGTGAAAAAGAGCGTTATATTGGTCTGATGCAAGCTGCTGTGCAGAACCACTGGAAAGTGCCAATTAGCACATCGAAACTCAACGATCCGCTGGTTGAAATGACGCTGTTGCCCAGTGGCGATGTTGCATCGGTAAAAATTCTCGAAAGTTCAGGCAACGATGTTCTTGATGCTTCCCTGATCCGTGCTATCAAGGCTGCAGCGCCATTTCAGTTACCCCGCCGGCAGTTCGAATTCTTCCGTGTGAACAGGCTTCGCTTCCATCCGTTGAAATAGGGTTCTACGTTCTCGGTACCACCCTTTCCCGGTCAGCAACCATCACATCAAAGATCTCGGTAACAGGCAGCCCTCCGATATATTGCAGTTTTTGATTGGTTTCGATATCAACAAGATTTGAAATCCGTGAATAACTTGAAGGAATAAGCACTTGCTGACCCTGTTCGCTGGTTCGGCTGATTCCAAAACGAATCATTCCCCGCTCCGCCGCTGTCAGTTTACCCAATACAATTTTTGTTGCCCAGATTGAACCCTGCTGTGCAAAATCGCTCAATCTGCCCGCCCGGTTTACAGTATCACCAAGCACGGTGAATTCAATCTGGGTTGATGTTTGAATGGTACCAAACCACTCTTCTCCCTGATCAATACCGATATTAAGAAGCAAATCATTATCCCAATTCTTTTTATTGCGCCACTCCTGGGAAATGATAAGCATCATATCTTTGATTTCCTGAGCGCATTTAATCGCATTAAATACATGATTTTCTTCAGGGCGCGGAAAGAAATAGTAGACTGCACCATCACCAACGTGTTTCCCGCTGACGGCATTATATTTACGGATAATGGGTTCCATCGCAGCCCAGATAGCATTGATGAGCTCGAAATATTCTTCAGGGGGAAGCTCAGCACATATTTTACAAGAGTCCTGAAGGTCAGCGAGAAGAACTGCCATATTGGTGAGATACGGTCGCCGTTTACGCAACAGGTTCCCAATCAGATGATCACGGTGGGACAGAAATTCAAATAATGACTCTTTATTGTCGCTTGTTGGCAGGTAAGTAATAAACATCCCTTCACGAAAGAAGCTTGCATATATTTGAGTTGTACCATTTGATTTTGACTGTGAAGAAAAATTTGTCTCTGCATAAACGATAGGCTTTATGTTTACAGCTTCAACCTCATCATGCAAACGTAACAGCTGGGCCAGGCCATCATGATCTATCTTGAGATCACTCATCAGAAGGGTTGATTTCGATAACTTTCCTTTCGCAAGGCTTAGGTGAAATTTTAAAATGTCTTCAAAACCTTCGGCATTTCTGGCCTTTTTACTATCAAACAACAATTGGAAAATATTACGTTCATTGATGCGGTTGGACAGTTGCCATGAAGCACCAAACAGACATGAAATCGCTTCATCATTGCACCATTCCAGCTGGAATTTATCGTTAATCAGATAGGCAGGGTAATCAATTCGGTCAATAGTCAGTTGAGGGCTGTTTAAAAATATACTGTCCAGACCTTTTGGTGAGGAAGGCTTATCAACGGCCTGTATGGGCAGAACAACATCGTTCAGTTTCGAGGCGATCTGAGCCATGCTTAGACCCTGATCCTTCAGCGTATTGACCCGCTTAAGTGTGTCTAATACTGAAGATGGAAAGCTCCCTATCCTGGGGGCACGTGCATTTCCGGACTTCGGCTTCTTTACGGTAGGCTTTGGCAATATGCCCAAATTAATATAATTATTAAGTGTAGCTCTGGAAATACCCGCCCTTTCCATGACTTCTTTACTTGTTAATAAGTCCATCTCATTTTACCTCCATACGTTTCCCGAAAACTTTTATATTAGACAGACTAAGCGGAAGGCGATGGATGTCAAGACTGTATAAATATACTGTCTTATAATGACACATAGCACCATATAAAGCCAGTTGTAGACTTGGTTTGGACATACCATCCTTTATGTATCTAATTAGACGCGCTCATAAACACTTAGACATGGCCCTGATATAGAATTGGTATTGGTTACACAGCGTAATTTTACTGTCTATTTAGCCAGTCCAAGCCGTGACAACAAATATGTGTGAATTGCAAGGCAGCACTGGCACAGCAAATTAAACAACATGAAATATGGGATGATATAACCGCGACATGAATTATTACGAATATAGGATATTCGTGTTGATGTTTGATTGAGCATAACATCGGTATGGTTCGGGGGAGATGATTAACATAGGTGGCGCTATGCAGTCGCAATCGTTAATCTGTCTCGATGAGTCTTATCTGGTGTATCAAAAAAGGAAAAAACCGCGGATTCAGGAATGATCTGGTAGCATGTGTAGCATGTCACTGTCGACAAAGGAAACGGTGTGTTCCCTATGCTGAATTAGCAATGGAACAGATTATTACTGCCAACATTGAAGCCAGGAAAAAAGGCTATCAGGTTGTTGAAGACTTCCCTCTGTTTGAAGCTGCTCTGCAAAAGTGAAATACGTTTCAGATCATGTTACACAGGCTTGGGGGTACCCTGATGATGCAGGTATCCCCGATCAAACAATCTATCGCTGGTATCGACTGCTATAGGATGTTTCATTACCTGTGTCTTCCCATACATAGGTTGAGTGTACATATTCATTCGTTGGCACAAAGAACGTAACCAGATCAAAAGCCCCCACTACAGTTCTGCCTACCGTATGTACTGTACCCTTGGCCGTACCGTAAGCTACACCTGAAAATGCATTTTTATCACGACTTTCATTGACTATATTTTTGGGAATTTCCCCCCATCCGGTTACGGTATTGGCGAGACCGCGTGAAAACTTGGCTCCGCTGTCTGTGGCATAATCTCCGGCAAATACCGGCGTAACTGCAAATAACAGACCGGTAGCCAGCACTGTGATTCCTGCTGTTCTACTATGTGAGACCATCATAACACCTCCTGATTGGATCTCGAGACATCATGGTGGTAATTATTCGGTGCAGACATGGCCTTTGAACTTGCACAGATACCCTGTTATGCCTCGTATTTATTTCAGTCGATACAATGATGCTGATGTTACAAGCTGTGATTTATGCGGTTTAG
>CAZWWF010000104.1:0-5243 GCA_964636805.1 uncultured Zetaproteobacteria bacterium | reverse complement strand
GCCCATCTGTTCGCGGTATTTGGCCACGGTTCTGCGGGCAATCTCGATACCTTCCACCTGCAAACGCTCAGCAATGGTCTGATCCGAAATCGGACGCGCTGCCGGTTCGGAATCAATCAGCGCCTTGACCCGTTGCTGCACCCGGTAGACGGAAATCATGCCACCACCACGCGTCGGCAGTCCAGCTGAAAAGAATCGCTTCAGCTCAATCAGGCCAATCGGCGTGTCGGCATATTTGCCATTGGTCACTCGCGAAATCGTCGATTCATGCAAGCCGACATCTTCAGCCACATCCTGCAGCGTTAACGGTTTCAGGCCCAGTATGCCGTATTCCAGGAATGCCCGCTGGCGCCGGGCCAGACACTGAGCCACTTTCATCAATGTTTCGCTGCGCTGATCCAGCGCATGCAACAACCATTTTGCTTCTTTCATGGCCTGCGACATGAATGCCTTGTCCCTGCCTTTCCATTCCTGTTCCTGCCAGCGTTCATTCAGACGAATGCCCTGCCATCCGGTGCCGGGAATATCTACTTCGATATCATTACCGTTGTTACGCCTGAATACAATTTCAGGCCGGACATAATAGTTGTTATCACCGTTCAGGCCATGTCCGGGAAACGGATCAAGCCGGCGCATACGGGCTCTGACCTGTCGAATCATATCAACACTGCATGCTGCCGTGCTGGCCAGCTCTTCATCCGGCTGTGTCAGGGCATCAGGAAAATGCAGCAACAGCCGGATCGCCCAGGCATCGACTTCCTGGTCGGCATCCAGTTGCAGCAGCAGGCATTCGGTCAGGCTCCGTGCC
The DNA here is from genome assembly GCA_964636805.1 of uncultured Zetaproteobacteria bacterium. GTDB lineage: Bacteria > Pseudomonadota > Zetaproteobacteria > Mariprofundales > Mariprofundaceae > Mariprofundus. The sequence continues at coordinate 4,435 of CAZWWF010000104.1, read as the reverse complement.
CCGAATCCGGCCGGCTCCAGTTGCTGAATCACATCTTCCACGACATGTTTCACAGTCGCTGCATCGGTTTTAATCTGGTCGGAAATTTCAATGGCAAATTCGGCCGGAGCAATACGGAAATAACCGTCATCGTCCAGTGAATCAATCAGGATATGCGCCAGTTCCCGTTCCTGATCAGGCATGGGCTGGCGATTCACCTGCTCGTGCAGGGATTCACTCAGGGTTAAATGTTCCGGTAAAAACTGTTCGTGATCACTGAAATCATCTGCCCGGCCAGCCCGGCTGAACGAGCTGTACATGGTTTCCCAGCGGTTATCTTCAGCCTCTTTCCAGCGCTCCAGCTCGACAGCTTCCAGCGCATGATCCTGATTTGCCGGCTCGCTGGACAAGACCGCATCGGGATCCATGTCCAGCATGGGGTTGGATTCAATGGATTCTTCCAGATAACTCTCAAGCTCCATACAGTTCATGGACAGCACTTTCAGACTTTGCGTCAGCTGGGGTGTCAGCGAAAGGCGCTGTCCGAGCTTATGGGAAAGCCTGTGTTCCATCAGTATACGACCCCGGGGGCGGTTTTCAGCTTATACGATTGCGGATGTAGAGAATCTCCACGTGAACGAAAAAAGAAAGGGGTAAATTCGAACAGCATCTACATCCTTATGATAGCAAAGAATTACAGTTGTTGCGGAAAACAGACAACCACAACAATGCCGCTACACAGGCCAGTTTACGCTTCTTTTTTCAGCGACGCCAGCAATTCTTTTAATTCCCCTGATTCATGCATTTCAGATACGATATCGCAGCCGCCGACAAACTCGGACTTCACATATAATTGCGGAATCGTCGGCCAGTCCGAGTAATCCTTGATTCCCTGCCGGACTGCTTCATCGAGCAGTATATTTACCGAGACAAAGGGAATGTCATAGCCGGCAAGAATAGCGGCGACCCGCTGTGAAAATCCGCACTGGGGAAATTCCGGTGTACCCTTCATAAACAGCACCACATCATTGTTTTTTACGACTTCATCAATCTGCTTTAATACAGAATCACTCATTATCTACTCCTCGGGAACCGATGTTTTCAACGCCAGCGCATGGATGGCCGCCTTCATATGCTCGCCCAGCGCGGCATACACCATCTGATGCTGTGCCACTCGGGATTTTCCGGCAAAGGCAGCCGATGCCACTTCCATTTCAAAATGGTCATCGCCGGAAAACAGTCGAACCTGCACATCCGCATCAGGTATACTGCGCTGTATCATGGCAACAATGTCTTCCGGTTTTGGTGGCATGCATACCCCTTTGTATCACGGCTGTTGTGGTGAAAATGGTGGGCTCACCAGGACTCGAACCTGGAACCAACCGGTTATGAGCCGGTAGCGCTAACCAATTGCGCCATGAGCCCGTTTCTTTCTGCGAGGCCGGCACACTAAACAGCGCTTGGTGGCGTGGCAATCTCACAACGCGTACGATTGCCGCCATGAAACAGATATTAATCACCAAACCCACCCTTTTCACCGAACTGAATCTTCCCGAATCCCTGCAAAAAGGTATTGAGGGCCTTGGTTTTACCGAGATGACGGATGTGCAGCAGACTGCATTGCCGCTGACACTGGCAGGCAAGGATGTAGCCGGGCAAGGGCGCACCGGCACCGGCAAAACCGCCACTTTTCTGATTACAGCCATTAACCGGCTGCTAACCACCAAACCCAAACAGGGGCGTGGAAAACAACATCCGCGTGTACTGGTCATCGCCCCGACACGCGAACTGGTCGTGCAGATTTCCGAGGATGCAAGGAAACTGGCCAAATATACGGACCTGAAACTGCATACGGTGTATGGCGGCGTGGATTATGAAAAACAGCGGCAGGGCTTTGATGCCGGCGTGGATATTCTGATCGGTACACCCGGCCGTCTGATTGATTATCTGAAAAAGCGGGTCTATTCCCTGTCCAAAGCCGATATGCTGATTATCGACGAAGCCGATCGCATGTTCGATCTGGGCTTTATCAAGGATCTGCGCTTTATGCTGCGCCGGCTGCCCCCCTACGATCAGCGCCAGTCGCTGATGTTTTCCGCCACACTTTCCCACCGGGTGCTGGAACTGGCTTATGAGCATATGAATTCGCCGGAGAAATTGCGCGCCGAAGAAGGCGATCTGACCGCATCCGGCATCACTGAGGAAATGTACCACACCAGCATGGATGATAAATTCCCGTTGCTGGTGCATCTGCTGCGCAAATCGAATGTCGAGCGCGGCATGATTTTCATCAATGAAAAACGCACCGGGGAAAAGGTCGCCCGTAATCTGGCCCGCTACGGTTTTTCGGTCGGCATCCTGTCCGGCGATGTGCGCCAGAAAAAACGCATGCGCATTCTGGAGGATTTTACTGCCGGCAAGCTGCACCTGCTGGTCGCTACCGATGTGGCCAGCCGCGGACTGCATATTGATAATGTCACCCATGTCTTCAATTACGATCTGCCGGAAGATGCCGAGAACTACGTCCACCGCATCGGCCGTACAGCCCGCGCAGGCTCAACAGGCACGGCGATTTCGTTCTCGTGCGAGCGTTTCTGTTTCGGGCTGCCGGATATTGAAACCTATATCAGCCGCCAGGTGCCGCTGTTTCATATTGACCCGGGCATGCTGGATATCGGCAAACCCACCAACCCCGAAGCCACTGCCGAAGGCCTGAAAAAAGAGGATCGGGCAGAGCAACATGATCGTCCGGGCGGCAAATCCGGCTCCGGCAGAGGCCCAAACAGGCACGGCCGCAACAGCCAGCACCGTAGCCGGGGCAGACGTCCGCAAGCAAAAAAGAACTGAGGAAAAAGGCAGGACTGAGTTACACAGTTGCAAGTGACAAGTTGAAAGTTACAGGTTTCCCGTCTCCCACTTTCCATTTAGTCCTCAGCACTGCCTCTTCTCCTTTCCTTCCCCCGCTTTACTCATAACGCTTCACTGCCTTTCAGTGGCTCAGTTTTTGATTGTTGGATGCCTGGTTTGAAAAGATTATCTCGCAGAGCTCGCAAAGCACGCAGAGGAAGGGCAAAATAATAAGGTTTCTTGGCGATCTTGGCGCCTTTGCGAGGGGCAAGTCTTTAAGGTTTTTAATCAGTGGAAATCAGTGTGCATCAGTGGCTGATGGTTGCTCCCATCTCCGCCTTCCCTCAGTCCTGCCGAATCGGGCAACATGCCGGACTGACTATTATGCAATATAATGCATAATAGTCTTGACTATTTTTCAATATTGAATAAAACAGTCTCTATGCAGCGCTATCTCACCTCATTCATTCTATCCGATCTTGGTAAGAAAATAGTTGTACTGACCGGGCCGCGACAAGTGGGGAAAACCACGCTGGCAAAGGCGATTCAGCAGCATTATCAGCGCCCCCCAGTATTTGAATTGGGATATATCCGATGATCGACGGATACTGATGGCGGAGAGCTGGAGTCCGCGTGCTGATCTGTTGGTGATGGATGAAATCCACAAGATGCCCGAATGGAAAGCTTATCTGAAAGGGGTATATGACGGGCTTGCCGGACATCAGTCATTGCTGGTCACGGGAAGCGCACGCATGGAGACATTCCGGCAGGGTGGAGCATCGCTGGCAGGTCGTTATTTTCATCTGCGCCTGCATCCGATTTCAGTGCGGGAATGGACCGATGCCAGTGGTGAGAGTCCCGATGATGCTCTGGATCGACTGATAGAACGAGGCGGGATGCCGATCCCTTTCTGGCCGAAGATCCGATTCAGGCGGAGCGCTGGCGCCAGCAGTATTTTACCGATCTTGTACGGGAAGATATTGTGGAATTTTCCCGTATCCATGAAATAAGGGCCATGCGCTTGCTGGTGGAGATGTTACGCCAACGCGTCGGCTCTCCGCTATCAATTGCTTCACTGGCAAGAGATTTACAGGTTTCTCCCAATACTATTGCAAAATATATCGAGATACTGGAGGCGCTGTACATCATTTTTCTGGTTCGGCCCTACCACAGGAATGTATCCAGATCGATTCTTAAGGCGCCTAAAGTTTATTTTTTCGACACCGCCTATGTATCCGCGAATGACGGAGCGAAATGGGAGAACGCCTATGCAGCCATGTTGCTCAAACATGTTCATTATGAACAGGATATTCTTGGCAAGCACAGCTCGCTGCATTACCTGAGGACCAAGGAAGGGGCTGAGGTGGATTTTATGATCAGTGATCATGGTGGGCCGGTCAGACTGATCAATGTAAGTATGCCGATCATCGGCCTGCACAGGCATTGCTCAAATTTGCCCGCCTGTTTCCTGATGCTGAGGCTATCCAGCTGGTGCGTGATCTTCGTCAGGAGGAGTATCGACGGCCGGTCAGGATTGTCAGGGGAGCCGATTGGCTGGCTGAACTGGCGGCATAAGACATCCGGCGAGAATTGAGTTACAAGTTGATGG
>CAZWWF010000103.1:1345-5258 GCA_964636805.1 uncultured Zetaproteobacteria bacterium | reverse complement strand
GTATGGCATTGGTCGAATCACTGGCTAGAGTGAGCGCGTGACCTCTTATCTGATAAAACGACTGGCTGGCATGATCCCGTTGCTGTTCGGTATCACGATTATTTCCTTCGGGATGATGCATCTGGCTCCAGGTGAACCCAGTGTGGTCGGACAGGAATTCAACCCAAAGGTTTCTGCCCAGGATATCGAGCGATTGCGCTCCTACTATGGCCTCGACAAACCATTGTATGAACAATACTGGAACTGGCTCGGGCGACTGGCTGTGCTGGATTTCGGACAATCTTTTTCCGCCGACGGCAGAGCGGTTCTGGACAAGATCGCCGAGCGTATTCCGGTCACCCTGTGGATCAATGTGCTGGCCATGCTGTTAATCCTCACTGTTGCAATCCCCATCGGCATCGCCAGCGCCGTGCGACGGGATTCATGGTTCGACAAGGGCATGACTGTCTTTGTATTTATCGGTTTCGCCATCCCCTCGTTCTGGCTGGGCTTGTTACTAATGATCAGCCTTGGCGTAAATCTGAACTGGTTACCCATTTCCGGCCTGCATGATTACAGCTGGCAGCAAATGGGATTCTGGCAGCAGCAGGCGGATATGCTGAAACACCTGATTTTACCTGTTTTTGTCTCTGCCATCGGCGGACTGGCCGGTATGAGCCGTTTTATGCGCACCGGCATGCTTGAGGTGATTCGCGCCGATTATATTACCACCGCACGTGCCATGGGTGTTCCCGAAGGCACCATCCGTTACCGGCTGGCGCTGAAAAATGCCATGTTACCCATCATCACCCTGCTCGGCCTGTCCATACCCGGCCTGATTGGCGGCTCTGTGATTGTCGAACAACTGTTCTCTCTGCCCGGTATGGGATTGCTGTTTTTTGAATCCGTATTGTCGCGCGATTATCCGCTGGTCATGGGCATCACTGTCATCGGTGCCGTGCTGACACTGCTTGGCAACCTGATTGCCGATCTCTCCTACGCATGGGTGGATCCGCGCATTCGCCACGGAGTCAAAAATTGATTGCCCGGATGCGTCAGCTCATGCGCCAATCCCCCTTGATGCTGATCGGCGGCACACTGGTGCTGGGTGTAGCGTTGCTGGCGGTGCTGGCGCCATGGATCGCCCCGTATGACCCTACCGATATTGATGTCAGTGTGATTCTGATGCCGCCGTCATGGCAACACTGGTGCGGTACCGATACGTTGGGCCGGGATGTGTTGTCACGCATGTTATATGGTGCCCGCGTGTCACTGGCTGTCGGATTCGTTGCCGTGGGTATTTCACTGGTATTGGGTCTGATACTGGGTGCTGTGGCCGGTTTCTTCGGTGGCCGCACAGATTCCATTCTGATGCGCATCACCGATATGGTACTCTGTTTCCCCACTTTTTTCCTGATTCTTGCCGTTATCGCGTTTCTGGAGCCGTCGATATGGAATATCATGATTGTCATTGGCCTGACATCATGGATGGGTGTGGCGCGACTGGTCCGTGCTGAATTCCTGAGCCTGAGCCGTCGTGAATTTGTGCTGGCAGCATACAGTCTGGGGGCAGGCCCTGTCCGACTGATGTGGCGTTATCTGCTCCCCAATGCTATGGGGCCGATACTGGTATCGGCGATTCTGGGTATTGCCGGTGCGGTTCTGATTGAATCCGGCCTCTCGTTTCTGGGGCTTGGCGTACAACCGCCCGATGCCTCCTGGGGCAATATCCTGACCGATGGCAAGGACAATATTCAGATTGCCTGGTGGTTATCCGTCTATCCCGGCATGGCGATTTTAACCACTGTACTGGGTTATAACCTGCTCGGTGAAGGATTGCGCGATTATTTCGATCCGAAACTGAGACAGTAATGAAAGACGACATTGAATATATGCAACTGGCTCTGGAGCAGGCCGAACTGGCGGTTCAGGCCGGAGAAGTGCCTGTCGGTGCTGTACTGGTTCTTGAAGATGGACAGGTATTTACCAGCCACAATGCACCGATCAGTCTGCACGATGCCAGTGCCCATGCGGAAATGCGTGTCATTCGGGCTGCCTGTGCCGCAACACAGACTTACCGGCTGATCGGCAGCTCACTGTATGTTACCCTCGAACCATGCGCCATGTGTTCAGGAGCTATCATCCATGCCCGCATCAAACGCATCATCTTTGGGGCAACCGACCCGAAAACGGGTGCTGTTCAGTCTCTCTATCAGCTACTATCAGACACACGATTAAACCACCAGCCGCAAGTATCAGCAGGCATTCTGGCTGATGAATCTAGCATGTTGTTAAAACAGTTTTTCAAACGCCGGCGTAAAGGGAAATGCTGATCAATCCAATATGTCCATGCAAAGCCATTTCCGAGACAAAAAATCCAACCAGGCTTTATGCCCACCGCTAAGTCTTAAGCATAAATTATCCAAAAGAATCAAAGATGTTGCTGCATCATTGGTGGAATGATTTACCCAGCAAAAAGAATTCTGATGATGATTTGCGGCTGGCAGCTGGTTTGATATTTTTTATCTTCCGGAATGAGCTGCCCAGATCACGGCGAAAGGCATCATAACCTTCACCCATAAACGTCTTCATCAGGATATCGCCACCATTGCACAGATACTGGCGGGCGAAATGCAGTGTCATCTCATTCAATCCGATCATACGCATCTGATCGACCAGTTTATTGCCACTCATCTCCGGTGCCATATCAGACACAACCAGATCTACAGCCCGCCCCTGCAAGGCTTCGGCCAGTTGTTGCTGCCCTTCGGGTGAATCAAAATCCGCCTGTATCAGCGTGACACCGCTGATCGGCTTCAGCGGCAATAAATCGATACCGATGACCAGCCCATCCGGTCCCACGCGCTGGGCCAGCTCCACGCTCCATGAACCGGGCGCACAACCCAGATCAACAATCACGGCATTCTTTTTGATCACCAGTGCATGTTGTTCAAGAATTTCGGTCAACTTGAACGCAGCACGTGAACGCTTGCCCTCTTTCTGGGCCCGTTTCACATGCGGATCGTTGGCATGGCGATGATACCATGCCGAAGTCTTGCGTGCCGCCCTGCTTTTTGATGATTGTGCCATTGTTACCTCACCATTGTCTCTTCAAGCAACGCCCATTGCTTGTCTTTATCCAACTATCGCGCCGCACAAGCAACACCCATTGCTTGTGCGGCTTGCTTCATTCTTTCATACGCCAGCCACTGCGCCATAAAGCCCAGCAGGTAACAATCGTGACCAGTACCGTGCCCATGACCACCACGATGGAAGCATAAGGATCGGTGTCACCCGTTCCGAGAAATCCGTAGCGGAAACCGTCAATCAGATAAAAGAACGGGTTGGCGTGATTCAACTGCTGCCAGATTTCTGGCAACTGTTTTACCGAATAAAACACACCGGAGAGAAAGGTCAGCGGCAGGATAATGAAATTGGTCACCATGGCGACATTATCGAAATCCTTCGCCCACATGCCGCCGATCAGACCCAGACCGCCCATAATGATGCTGCCACATATGCCATAGAGCAGAATAATACCCGGGTGCAATAACGACAGATCAACAAAAGGCATCAAAATGCCAAGAAACGCAACTGCTACAACCACGGCCCGAACCACCGCCGCAGCAAGAAATGCAATCACCACTTCGATGGCGGACAGCGGCGCCATCAACAAATAGATATGCATGCCCATGACCTTGCCCATAATCATCGAACTGGAGGTATTGGCAAAGGCATTCTGCAGCATGGCCATCATGGCCAGCCCCGGCACCAGAAAGGTGAAATAATCCACTTCCATACCCGGCACCTGCCTGTCCCCCATGGCATAACGGAAAATGATCAGATACAGCATGGCCGTCAATGCAGGCGTTACAATCGTCTGCATCTTCACCTTCAAAAAGCGGCGGATCTCACGCAGAAACAGTGTCCACAT
>CAZWWF010000103.1:0-1245 GCA_964636805.1 uncultured Zetaproteobacteria bacterium | reverse complement strand
GCTGTCAGTAACCGGCCACGATCGATAATAGCGACATGGTCGCAGAGTTCCTCGGCTTCATCCAGATAGTGTGTAGTTAACAAAATCGTGGTGCCGGAAGCATTCAGCTCGCGCATAAAATCCCACAAACGGCGGCGCAATTCGACATCAACACCGGCTGTTGGTTCATCCAGAATCACCAGTTTCGGCTTATGTACCAGCGCCTGCGCCACCAGCAAACGCCGCCGCATGCCACCGGAAAGCTGGCGTGTGTTCTTAACCGAATGATCAATCAGCTCCAGCCGCCGCAACAGTTCATCAATCCATTCATAGTCTGCTTTACAGCCAAACATGCCGGATGTGAAAGCCAATACTTCACGCGGTGTAAAAAAGGGGTCGAAAGCCACTTCCTGCGGTACCACGCCGATCTGTCGTTTACACCAGCTGCGCTGTGTGAACAAATCACGGCCAAACAGACTGACAGACCCGCTACTGGCACGCACGGTATCAGCCAGTATATTGATCAGCGTGCTTTTGCCCGCCCCATTCGGCCCCAGCAAGGCATAAAAGCTGCCCTGCGGAATATTCAGGGAGATCTCGTGCAGGGCTTCATTACCATTGTGATAGACTTTTCCGAGAGCCTTGATTTCCAGTGCATTCATGAGCGAAGACTACGCTTTGAGCGACAATAAAAAAACGGAGCCCGAGGACTCCGTTTTCATAAATAAGTACTGCGTATCAGTAACCGGCATTGGCGCAGCCGCTACCGCCGCTGTCTGATGGTGTAAATGATTTGCCACAACCGCAGGTTGATCCAGCATTGGGATTGCGAATCACGAATGATTCACCCTGAATCGATGTCTGATAGTCGATTTCAGCGCCATTGAGCAAATCCAGACTCATCTGATCTACCAGCAGCTTCACACCATGACTCTCGACCACAGTATCGTTCTCCTTGATCTCATCATCAAAGGTAAAACCATATTGAAAGCCCGAACAACCACCGCCGGAAACAAAGACGCGTAAACTCAGCGCTGCATTATCTTCACCTTCCAGAAGACCCTGGACTTTTGCTGCTGCTGATTCGGTTAATACTACACTCATTTCACACCTCGTATAACTATCATATCATAATCCATTGATACTGACGCACACATGCCTGTTGTTGCAATCATCAAAAATACTTGAGCGGAATTATCGGGTATATTGAAGACTTTGGCAAATCATACAATCGAAACGTGAAAATATGGTTATTTTGCCGGGAAA
>CAZWWF010000102.1:0-5371 GCA_964636805.1 uncultured Zetaproteobacteria bacterium | reverse complement strand
TCCTTAGATAAAAAAATGACGTCATACATAGTGAATGCCAAATCATTTGTTTAAAAAGATTTTGTGAAACAGACGCTAAAACCCTTAAGTCAGATGTTGCAGCATCTCCAGTTCGTGCAATAATGCCTTGCGTCTTAGTAGCAGGGTCAAGTGACCTCCTCCATATTTGTGCCATAAGTGGGCAGCGTGCAAGCCGGACATCAGCAGTGCCCGCACGCGTTGGGTATTGCCGGTCTGGCTTAAATATTCCGCCTTGCCGTGAACAATGATGCGTGGTTTTATCGTGCTGATGGTTTCACCATACAGACCAGCAATGGCTGCAATCACATTGTTGTGCATACAATCACCAAAATATTGTTTTTGATGCGTGATGCGTTGCATGCCCTCTGCCAGTTTATGACACATGAGGGTGTTTTTCGCGAGTCGTCGTTCAAGTGTCATCAGGCCACCGCTGTATATCATCAGCGCTTTGGCTTGTGGCAAATTGCTACCCTTTAAAAGCCCGGTGCAAATCCGCAAGCCCGTAGTTAAACCGGAGATGCCGCCATATTGCTGTGATATATTATACTCACTTGTCTGGGGTACGGTAAACATGCTTTCCATCAGTACTTTGCAATCCTCGGCATCCATTACCCCTTTGCGGGCGATGCAATCGACCAGATAGACTGCCTGTGTCAGGGCTGCAAGCGCTATGGTACGTTGGGCCAGTGCTGTTGTGTGGGAAGACATGCGGCTATGCTGGAGATATAAATGGAGATGCTCAAGTGGTGAAAGAAATGCGGAAGGTAGCAGCACAATGTTTGCTGATGTACGATGTTGATGAAAAAATCGCCGGGGTTCGTACGCTGGCTCGCCAATGGGCCAATCAGGAAGTTGGCCTAGACAGATCTGAAACAATAGCGAATATCAATCAGCCGGGCAGACCGGAACAACCACGCCTGGTCAGAGCCAATAAAATGCCCCGGCGCGGCTTTGGTACTGTATCGGGCCGGGCTATCATGATGCATGCCATTGCACATATTGAATTTAATGCCATCAATTTGGCGCTGGATGCAGTTTATCGTTTCACCAATATGCCGGAGGCCTATTACAGCGACTGGCTACAGGTGGCTACGGAGGAGGCTTATCATTTTGAACTGATTCGTGCGCATTTGCGTCACTTGGGCGCGGATTACGGTGACTATGAAGCGCATGGTGGTTTGTGGGAAATGTGCGAAAAAACAGCCCATGATATTTTGATTCGCATGGCGTTGGTGCCGAGGGTACTGGAGGCACGTGGACTTGATGTGACGCCTGGTATTCAGAAAAAACTGGCGCAGGCAGGAGATGATAATGCTGTCAGTATTCTTGATATCATACTGCGGGATGAAATCGGCCATGTTGCTATCGGTAATCGCTGGTTTCGTTATTGTTGCGACAGGCGGGGAATGGAACCGGTTGCCACATTCACAGAACTACTGGCTGAATATTATCCGAAAGGTTTGATGGGGCCATACAATATGGTGGCGCGTGAACAGGCCGGTTTTTCAAAGCGGGAAATGGCCTTGTTGATGCGGGCACCCACATCATGAAGCCCGCCGGATAGCTTTATGAGCCTCTATTTCTTCCGTTGAAAATTTAGTGTACGAACGGTGTTGCCCGGGAAAATAAGTTGCAGCGATTTTTTATCTTTGCTAATGACAACATGAATCGGCCCGTTCCAGCGATCACCTACACCAAAACCGATTTGTTCATCCTTGATGACTTCCATCTGCGATAACAGGCGAATTGGTGGATGCTCATCCGGCATGCTCAGTTTGATGGTTTCGTCAGCGTAGAAGTGGATGATGCTCCGGCCACCATCCTGCTGCCATATGCCTTCCAACTCGGCTATTTTATCGGTCGGAACCGGGTTATCGGTAGCCATGCATCCTGCCAGCGCAAATAACAGAGTGAATGCCAGCAGGCGTGGGAAACGGACTGATGCTGTCATGATGAGCGCTTTTTGAGTTTCAGTTGATGGCCGGAAATGGTCATGCGATCCTTATCGACACCTTTATAGATGGTCAGGGTCTCTGAAATGGTGCCGTGTTCAAAATGCAACAGAAAACCATAGAGATAAAAATCACCGCGAAAACGAGGGTCTTTATGCTGAAAGGTGGATTTGATGCTGGTTAATTTGCCCAGTGGCTGGATAAGGCTGGTCATTTTTTGTTGCCATATACTGGCCGGATGGATGCGTAGAAATTGCTTATCATACAGTGGCATGACCTTATCCCAGACGCCAGTTTGAAATCCCTTGTGAACTGTGCTGACAATCTGTCCGGCCTCGACCTCTTGATTGGCCTCGGTAAGGCAGCCAGCGAGCAGCACAGGCAGCAGGGAGAGTAATAATATTCTGGCAAGAAAACGTGTCATGTCACCTCCGACAGGAGCCGATGCTAGAAGCTAACCTTCTCTTGGCAAGTTCAGCTGTTTTTGTTCCTTCTTTTCATAAGATGTAAACCATAGTATGGTTTCGCACATATCTGCACAGCGGTGCTTACAGCCAAGGAGGAGATTAAATGGCGAAGGGTCAGAATCAGAACAACGGATTGAGGATGGTACTATTCTATCTTACCTGCGGTATTGTTCTTGTGACAGCCAGTTACGGCGGGTTATATTTTACATTCGGTCATCTTACATCGGGTATTGAACATAATGACAAGGCGGAACTGGAAGCAGGGATCAATTTTCCCCAGCTTGAGGGGGCAATCAGAACGCAGTTGCCCGAGAATCTGGCTCCGGTAAAAGTCGAGGAGGGAATGTATGCCAATTCGGCTATCGTTATGAATAAGGCACCAAAAATCGAGGTCAATGCCAATACGTTTGTCGACTTGCTTAAGCAGAGTGGTATTTGTGCTCCGGCAGGTACCGAGGCGGGCTACGATCCTGATGCCTGTTCGATGAGTCTCGAATCAATAGCATATTCTCACTTGATTTACAAACTGGTAAATAATGCGGACAAAAATATCTGGGTGAAATTGGATATTGCCAAAGATCAAAGCATTATTGTCTGGCGTTTGATCAGCGCAACGTTATCCAAGGCGATGATGGACAGGATTCTCAAATAGGTTTTTACGTTCCTTGCATTGTCATAAAGGCCGACAGTAAATAAATACTGCCGGCCTTTTTCTATGCTGCTTAAATTGTAGCGGACTGATCCCGTTCTTGCAAAGTAGGCTTCATGCGGAATAATGCCGCCCCATGTCTATCAACTCACAACCCCTCAAACCCGGCGAGAAGATTCTGTTTACAGTGGCTGGCGTATTTGTCGTCTTTGCCATCATCGCCTTTATAATTATGCAGTTCGTGATTGCCCAGTCCGATAAACCTATTTTTGAACAAAAAACCCATGCTGATCTTTCAGCGGAAGGGCAGCGTGGCTCTGAATATTTTCGTGTCGAGGGCTGTACAACCTGTCACCGTGCCTTGCGCAATGGCACCAATATGGGGCGGACAGCTGATCTCGATGGTATCGGTTCACGTCGGACGATGGAGTGGATGTATGCCTTCCTGGTCGATCCGGTGAGTAACTATGGCAGTGAGACGATGGATCATCGTCCTGGCCAGCGCTCAGCTGCCTACGTCGCCAAGTTACCGAAAGAGAAACTGCATGCCATTGCTGTATTTTTGTCCGAACTGAAATCAGATCAGGGGTCATCATCGGCTGAGGTGCCGCCCAAGGGTGATTCACCCTTTATCGATAGCATGGCCAAAACCTGGGCTCCGAAAGAATGGAAAGAAAAATACCCTGATATCAGAGATAAATATAAATCGGCGAAGCCGGATGCAGGAGCAAGCAAGTGACACTTCAGCCATGGGAAGAAGAAGAGTATGTTAAATACACCTTGTGGTTCATCTTCGCCTGTGTGATCTACAGTATTATCGGCTTTTCCTGGGGAGCGCTGATGGGTGGCATTCATGATTTTCGTCATTTCGTTGATCATCGCATGTTCGGTAAACTGATTGTGCGTGCACATACCCATATTAACCTGCTGGGCTGGGTGGAAATGGCGATTTTTGCAGCAGTTTATTATGTTGTACCGCGTTTGGCCAAGCGTCCTATCTATAGCCTGAAGCTGGTCAAGGTGCATTTCTGGACGCATAACTTTGGCCTGATCGGTATGGTTGTATTTTTTACAACGGCCGGTGTGATTGGCGGGATGGCCAGCCAGACTATGCTGCCGTCTGATGTGGAACAGCTGGTACGTCCGTGGCTGGCTGTGATGGGTATATTCGGTTCGATTGTGTTGCTGGCCAACTGTATCTGGGCCTACAATATCTTTCGCACATGCGCTGGTTGGAGGAAAAACAGATGAGGCGTCTAGCCTTGATGATGCTGGTTGCGTGCAGCCTTGCAGCTTGCGATATGGATGTTGGCAGTGTGGGTGGCGGTGGCGTTTTCCTGACCGGCAAGCCAGCGCCAATATTAAAGACCAAGACGCTGGCCGATGTCGGCGGCGATATGTCCAAGATTACCAGTTATCGTTACCCTGATCCGCGCATGTATCAATTATCTTTCGATGATGCAATCAAGCAGCACAAGCCGATTGTGCTGGAGTTTGCCACTCCCGGCCACTGCACCCAGTGTGACAAACAACTACAGTTGATGAAAGCAATGTTGAATAAATACGAGCATAAGGTGCTTTTTCTGCATATGGATCAGTATTATAACCCGGAAGCCTATGATGCTTTTCAGGTACGTGGTGAGCCATGGACTTTTGTTATTGATGCGAATGGTGTTGTGAAAGTGGTTTATCCCGGCCGTATGCTGTATCCGGAGATTGACCCTGTGCTGGCTGATCTGACATCAGGCGCCAAAAAGGGAGGGTGAATGGCCAGAAACTGGCAGGAAGTACAATGTGAATTGCACCCCGACAAGGCCGGTGTGTTATGGGACCTGGTGCTGTATGTGCCGACAGTCGGTTTTCTACTGCTCTGGGGCCTGAAGCTCTGGTATGGTGATGGCGACCAGGTGATGGTGGGTTATGGCCTGATGTTTCTGGGTTTTTTCTTTCTAATGGTTGGTGGCGGGCGTGTGATGCGTCGTATGCTGATTCACCCGAAGACGCCGGTGGCTCTGGATATTAATCGTGACCGTATCCGGTTGAAGATGAAAAATGGTACAGTTAAGGCACTGGTTAAAGATATTCGCTATTTTTCTGATCACGCCGGTAAATCATTTGGCCTGACAGGCACGGATAATCAGGGTGCCAAGTGCCAGTTTGTATTTCACCGCAAACAGTTCGATGAACAGGCCTACAAAGATATCGCTAAATCCCTGGAGATTTACAAATAAGCAAGCGTTGTCGCTTGCTGCGTTGATTCATAACGTCCTTTAAATATTAAG
>CAZWWF010000101.1:0-5477 GCA_964636805.1 uncultured Zetaproteobacteria bacterium | reverse complement strand
GGATCATTAACCGGCCTCTGATTATTAACACGATAAACAGGATGCGCAAAAAAAAGGGATATCTGCCATTACAGGCACCCAAATCCAGACCCTCTTGAGGAATGCTGGATTCATCAGAGTTATTATAGGGCGATTAAACACTTTAACGCCTGATTGGGTTGTTTAAATTTATCGCAGCACGGGTGTAAACTTGCCTGGAACAGGGTTTTCATCAAATCATCAGGCAAACCCCGACGCACCTTGTCTTCTTGAATCTCCATCGCTTTACCTGCCTTGGTTCTGCTACTAGCGTTGAGGGCTTAGTTTTCCATAGGCGGGTTTTCTATGCTGAATCGTTTGTTCGGGATGTTTTCCCGTGATATTTCCATTGACCTTGGTACGGCCAATACGCTGATATATGTGCGTGGATCCGGCATCGTGCTCAACGAACCATCTGTGGTGGCGATCCATACCGGCGGCGGCAGGCAGCATCGCAGGGTTCTTGCTGTCGGTTCGGATGCCAAACGCATGCTGGGACGTACACCGGACAGTATTCAGGCTATTCGCCCCCTCAAGGACGGTGTGATCGCAGATTTTGTGGTTACAGAAGAAATGCTCAAACAGTTTATCCGCAAGGTGCATGATCGAACCTGGGGAATTCATCCGCGTATTGTGATTTGTGTACCCTTTGGTTCCACGCCGGTTGAACGTAGGGCCATTCGGGAATCGGCATTGTCGGCAGGTGCCCGCGAAGTTTACCTGATTGAGGAGCCTATGGCGGCGGCGATTGGTGCCGATTTACCGGTGACCGAAGCCTCTGGCTCCATGGTGGTGGATATTGGCGGTGGAACCAGTGAAATCGCTGTGATTTCCTACGGCGGAATCGTCTACTCACGCTCCGTACGCGTCGGTGGTGATAAAATGGATGAATCAATCATCAATCATTTGCGCCGCAAATACAGTCTGCTGGTCGGTGCCCCGACAGCTGAGAAAATAAAAATGCAACTTGGCAGCGCCTTTCCACAGGAAACCCGTCGTGAGATGGAGGTGAAAGGTCGAGACTTGATCAACGGTGTACCCAAAAATCTACTGCTTGACGACTCCGAAATTCTTGAGGCATTAACCGAATCAGTAAATGCGATTATTGAAGGCGTTAAAGTTTGTCTGGAACGTACGCCTCCCGAACTGGCTGCGGATATCGTAGACAAAGGCATTGTGCTGACCGGTGGTGGAGCTCTGCTGGTTGGGTTGGATCAACTGCTGCGGGAAGAGACGGGTCTTCCGGTCACCATTGCCGAAAATCCGCTTGATTGTGTGGTTCTGGGCAGTGGCCGTGTGTTGGAAGAGCTTGACCGTATGCGAGGCGTTCTGTTCGAGGAGTAAATCAGATGGATGAAGCTGTCAAAAGTCCATCCGTGGCCTCTCCCTGGCTGGATTCGACTATCGTGCAGGCAAGTATCACGGCAAGTACCAGATCGAGATATATGACCCCAAACATTAAGAGTATTGCTGCCGGGTTCCCGGAAAATGAATAGCTGGCAATACAGGCGGGTGTTTTTTGCGTTCGCATATGAGTGCAATGACAACATTGTAATCATTCATCATTTATGATCTCCATTTCCCGCCGCTACAGACTGTGGATGGTTGTCTCAATTATAGTCCTGAGCCTATACGCCGTTTCCCGCGTTGCTATCGGTTCCTCTGCCATGCTGGCCATGTGGCCTGCTCTGGAAGCATTGCATGCGCCGGTGCAATGGTGGCAATCTGCTGAACTATGGTTGACCGAACAGAGTTCGCTGCATAAGAAATATCTGGCCTTTGAGAAAAAATCCCAGCAGCAGGCTGCCCTGATTCAGGAAGCAAACAGCCTGCGGGAAGAAAACCGGCAACTCAGAAAAATCCTCGAAATTTCTGACATTACCGGTTACCGCTGGCATGCAGCCAAAGTGCGAGGCCGTAGCCCGGAAACCATGAGTCAGCGGCTGGTTCTGCAAGTGGATGATGTATCCAGAGATGATGTTATTGTATCGAGTGAAGGTCTGGTGGGTGTTGTGGACAGCACATCGGAAAATCACGCAACGGTCAGAACCATTTTCGACGCTTCGCTGGTTGTGCCTGTCACCATTCCGGGAACGGCTCTGGCAGCGATTTCACGAGGCCAGGGGGAAAGTCTGTCTATTGAGTTTGTGCCGCTGGAGCTGGCACCGAAGCCAGGGCAAATTCTGTATACCAGTGGTGCTGGTGGCATGTTTCCTCCCGGAATTGCTGTCGCACGCATTACCAGTATTCGTCCGATCCCCGGCCAGCTTTTTATCAGTGTCTCTGCTTCACCGGTTGCGCACTGGCAACGTGATACATGGCTGGCAGTTGCATCTCAACTGCATGCAATACGATGATTCCGATACTCGTTCCTGTTTTTTCGTTGATCGGTATCAGTCTGAATCTGGCCTTCTCAAACACATTGACGCAACCGGACTGGGCACTTGCCTTACTTCTGGCCAGTCTGTTGGCACATCGCCAAAACTGGGTCTGGATATTGCCTTGTGTATTATTTCATGATGTCGTGTTTTACTGGTCGTTCGGAGCCAGTTTTCTAATGGTGACACTGGTGCCACTGGCTATGATTTATCTGGATCAGCACCTCGGAGCCGGCTTACCGCAAAGGTTGTTGCTAATGCTGGCAGTTGTGCTCTCCCTGCTACAACCCGGCTGGGGGCTGGCAGCATCTCTGTTGACATTGTGTCTGTGCATTCCGGTTTGGCATCTGTTGACGAGGCAATATGCGCAACAAGAAGCTTGAGGTTCGTCAGCGCTTTGATGTGCGGATGCTCTTCTTTTATGCATCGGTACCGGTGCTGCTGGGGATGCTGTTGTTCCACATTATGCAGATGCAGTGGTTTGAACATGAAAAATATGCACTGCAGGCCAATCAAAACCGTCTGAATATCGTGCCGATATTGCCGGTACGAGGGGAAATTATTGATGCCAATGGCAAGGGCTTGGCCATAAACCGCATTGCCTATCGTGTTTTATTGATTCCGGAACGGGTAGAGCATCTCAATACGACGTTGAATACCCTGGCGGGGATGCTGGCCTGGACACCGGCAAAAATCACCTTGATACGTAAAAGAATTCAACGGGCCAGACGACCCGACCGACCAGTATTACTGGATGACAAATTGCAGTGGCCAAATGTTGCTCCACTTGCCGCCAGATTGCACCACTTGCCGGGCGTGGATGTCGAGGCCGGCAGTTACCGCCAATATCCATATGCCGAACTAACATCGCATTTGATTGGTTACCTGTCATTGGCCAGAAAGAAAGACCTGGATGCAGGTTATTTACCCACTGAGTTTATTGGTCGCACCGGTGTGGAAAAAAGTTTTGAAACAAAATTGCATGGCCAACCCGGCCATCAACAGGAAGAGGTCGATGCACGTGGCAGACGCGTTGCCGTTATGAAACGAACACCTCCAGTTATGGGTGACCGGATTCAACTTGCGCTGGATATTGATGTTCAGAAGGCTGCTGCCGATGCACTGGGGGAAAGAACCGGTGCTGTCGTTGTCATGGATGTCAAAACCGGAGGCATTATTGTCATGCTGAGCAAGCCCGGATACGACACAAATCGTTTTATTACCGGCCTGGAGTCCGAGCAGTGGAATGCGTGGCTGAATAATCCGGAAAAGCCGCTATTGAATCGGGCCACTCAGGCTGCATATCCACCAGCCTCAACGTTCAAGCTTGTCACGGCACTGGGGGCGCTTAAAAACGGTATCCCCCTGGCGAACGGAAGTACATTTTGTCCGGGGTATCTTGAGCTTGCCGACAGAAAACTACACTGCTGGAAACACATCGGGCATGGTAAAGTCACATTGAATTCGGCCCTGGTTCAATCCTGCGATGTTTATTTTTATCAACTGGGCGATAGTCTTGGTATGGAGGCAATCAGCGATACGGCCCATGAATGGGGGTTGGGGGATAAAACGCAAATTGATCTATCGCCGGAAGCACGCGGCATCATTCCTACCCATGAGCCATACATGATGGCCACTTTCAAAAGCAGCCATACCAAACGCAAAAAATGGTTTCGTGGAGAAACGATGATTACTGCTATTGGCCAGGGGTTGCTGACCGTGACGCCACTTCAGATGGCACGTCTGGCGGCTGCCATTGCCAATGGCGGCAAGGTTCTTAAACCTCAATTATTGGCTGGAAGTCAGGCAGAGGTGCTGCATCAGGTTGATATTAAGCCAGAGCAATTGCAAAAAGTTCAGCAAGCAATGAGGGGTGTGGTTCTGAATCTTCATGGTACGGCACACAGGGTGTTGTCAAAAGCGCCATGGGCGGTAGCAGGAAAAACAGGAACAGCACAGGTAGTAAAAATTCTCCGGAATGAAAAGAAGGGGTTGAGCAAGGACGAACTGCTGCGGCGTCACAGGGATCATGCATGGTTCATGGGTTATGCACCATACGATGACCCGAAAATTGCCATTGCGGTATTTGTTGAACATGGCGGCCATGGCGGCAGTAGTGCCGGCCCTGTAGCCGCTGCCATTATTAAAGCCATGGCTGCAAAACAGGCTGGATCCGTCATCCATAGGGGCACAAAAGGTGAGAAGCCGTGATTCGCATGTTCAAAGATCTGGACTGGATATTGCTTGTCGCCCTGTTTGGGTTGGCGGCACTGGGAATGATTGTGCTCTATGCTGCGGTGCATCAGGGTGATAGCGCGTTATGGCAAAAACAGGCTATGTTCTGGGCAATTGGCATGCTGGTGTTCAGCATCCTGTGTTTTGTACCCCTGAGGATACTGGGACTAGCCTGCTGGCCCATGTATGGCGTGGCATTGCTGCTGTTGATCCTTGTACCACTGGTCGGCGATGTACATATGGGCGCGCGTAGGTGGCTGGATTTCGGGGTTGCTAATATACAACCCTCGGAAATTATGAAATGGGCACTTCTCTTTGTGCTGGCAAGCTGGTTCTCGAGTCGGGAAGCCCGAGGTATGGTTGAGATTATCGTGCCGCTGTTATTGGCGGCAATTCCCGCCGGTCTGATCATTATTCAGCCGGATCTGGGCACGACTCTGGTGTTATTGTTTGCTGCCACGGGCATGGTGATTGCTGCAGGATTGCCCTGGCGGTTGTTCATGATGGCCACGGTAGCAGGTTTGGCATCCCTACCGGTATTATGGCATTTCATGCATGATTATCAGAAACAGCGTGTACTTACCTTGCTGGATCCCCAGTCCGATCCGCTGGGTGCGGGTTATCATGTGATTCAGTCGACTATTGCCATTGGGTCAGGTGGGTTATCAGGCAAAGGTTTTTTGCAGGGAACCCAGGGAAGACTGCATTTTCTACCTGAGCAACATACCGACTTCATCTTTTCCATCCTGGCTGAGGAAGGAGGTTTTCTGGCTGTTTCTATACTGTTATCGCTTTATGCCGTATTGATTTTGAGAATCCTGTTTATTGGCCATCGTGCTCATAACC
>CAZWWF010000100.1:3245-5526 GCA_964636805.1 uncultured Zetaproteobacteria bacterium | reverse complement strand
GTTTTTCCAAAAACAGGAACGGATGCATCAACAGGTGCCGCTACAGGAACGAATTACGTTGCCTATACAGGACATATCAATGGTCATCATGTATTCGCTGTTGATTCCAGAAGTGAGCCTCAGAAACGAGACAAAAAACCAGCCGCAACTAATCCGGCCAGTGATGCAAAGTCAGAAAAAATCACTGGTTTTCTGCCCTCGAATTGGGGCATTCCACTTTAACCAGTAAAGAGGAATATGGAAATTTCACCCAAGCCAAACAACTTATTTAATACCGGATAAGCTCCACCTTGGCCTGGCATCCCAGTTTTCAGAATATGGCACGCCGCTTTGAATTTTCTGAAATGCCGCATAGGCAATCATGGCGGCATTGTCGGTGCAGTGTCTGGGGTGTGGCAGATAAACAGTAATCCCCTCTTTACCGGCAAGCCCAGCCAACATCTCGCGCAGGCGTTTGTTTGCAGCCACTCCGCCGGCAATCACCAGACGGGGGGAATCCGTTTGCAGACATGCCCGAATCGATTTTTTTACCAGCACTTCACAAATCGCCGATTCGATCCCCGCA
Source organism: uncultured Zetaproteobacteria bacterium (assembly GCA_964636805.1). GTDB lineage: Bacteria > Pseudomonadota > Zetaproteobacteria > Mariprofundales > Mariprofundaceae > Mariprofundus. The sequence continues at coordinate 4,961 of CAZWWF010000100.1, read as the reverse complement.
GCCATATCCCGCCGCTCAGTTTTTCCCAGACATTCCAAACCACCAGCCCCCTTCACAGCATACATCACAGCTGTTTTCAGACCGGAGAAACTGAAATTCAGATTGTCCCTGTTCAGCATGGGACGCGGTAATTTATAACGCCTGGCGTTGCCATCAACGGCCAGAGCAGCAAGTTCAGGGCCACCCGGATAAGACAATCCCAATAAACGGGCAGATTTATCAAAACATTCTCCAGCCGCATCATCCAGTGTCTGGCCTATCACCTCGTACTGCCCGACAGCCTTCACTTGCACCAGCAAGGTATGACCACCGGATACAAGTAATGTTATAAAAGGAAAAACAGGCAGTACACCTTCCAGACCCGGGGCTAACAGATGTCCCTCCATATGATGAATCGGCATCACCGGAATATCATTTACCATACCTGCGGCCCGGGCATAAGACGTACCTACCAGCAGCGCGCCCATTAATCCGGGACCTGCTGTTACTGCAATCTGTTCGATATGGGACCAGTTCAACGAGGCTTCCGATAACAATGCATCCACCATGGGGGCCAACGCTGTCAAATGTTCGCGCGAAGCAACCTCGGGAACAACACCGCCAAATTTTGCATGCGTTTCAATCTGCGATGCAATCTGCTCGGCCACAATATGGCCCCGACCATTCACCGGGTCACCCTGATAAATTGCTACTGCCGTTTCATCGCACGACGACTCAATACCCAATATAATCATTTTTCACCATGAACATCATAATCATTTCACCGCAGAGTACGCGGAGGAACGCAGAGTAAAAGCAAAACATATTGAAAAGATACTTATTCTGAAATTACCTTGATCATTCTTTGCACAAGTAAACGACCAGACAGATTGTGCTTGTACAATATCTCACCCCATGGGAAAGCGGCGCTTCAATCAGAATCAATATGAACAGGCGCTGTCCTTTGAGCAACACCGAACCCGCCACCACCCGGTGTTTCAATTCGGATGATATCCCCTGCTTTCAGTTGCCATGAGCCTTTGGCGGACAATTCTTCCCATCTGCCATTTCGGCACAAGCGGTTACTTCCAGCCTGGCCAGGCTGGCCTCCCGCCAAGCCATAGGGAACAGTATTCCGTCTCTCCGTCAGTAAAGACAAATGACAGTCTTCCAGTACTTCCCATTCCCGAACCAGTCCATCTCCGCCCTTAAACAGCCCGTCACCGCCTGAATCTTTTCGTACCGTATAATGATGCACACGCAAAGGATAATGCATCTCCAGCACTTCAATGGATGAATTTTTAGTATTGGTCATGTGGCACTGTACCGCCGACAAACCACCTCCATTAGCATGCCCCCCCATACCTCCGGCCAGCGTTTCGTAATAAACCCAGGCATCATCACTGCCTCGTTCATTCCGGCAATCATTTCCACCGAAAATTACATTATTCATCGTGCCCTGTGCTGCAGCCGGAATGCGGTCAGGAATGGCTTTGCTCAGAGCCCCCAGCATCACATCCACGATACGCTGACTGGTTTCGACATTGCCGGCCGCTACCGGAGCGCCAGCTTTCGCATGCACCAGACACCCCTCTGCAGCTTTAATCGAAATCGAATGAAAAATTGCAGCCGTCTGTGGAGTATAAACAGGCATCAGGCAGCGGAATACATAAAACACGCTGGCTGCAGTCACTGCCATAGGGCAATTCACCGGGCCTTTGCTCTGACAAGATGTGC
>CAZWWF010000100.1:0-3145 GCA_964636805.1 uncultured Zetaproteobacteria bacterium | reverse complement strand
GCTGCAGTCACTGCCATAGGGCAATTCACCGGGCCTTTGCTCTGACAAGATGTGCCATCAAAATCTACAGTTACATATCTTCCTTTTACGTGGATTCTGACATGAATGACAAGACTCCCGGAAACCGGCCCATCATCTTCAATGCCGTCACCTTCCAGGCGATCCTCAAAGCTGTACTCACCATCGGGAATTGAAGCTATGGCCATACGTCCGTACTGCTTTGAAACTTCGATCAGAGATGCAAACCTTGTTTCAAGCTGAACGATTCCGAGCTCCGCCAGTCTTTGTGCTCCCAGCAGGCAGGCCGCACGTTGCGCAGAAAGATCTCCCATACGCTCATCAGGAGCACGTACGTATTCATAAAACAGCTGCTCCAGTTCCGGGTTCTCAACACCTGCCTTAAACCAGTAGCGCGGCGATAATACAAGCCCTTCATCTTCCAGCCGGGTTTCCACCCCCATGGACCCGGGAGAAACGCCGCCGATATCGGCATGATGGGCACGGGCAGCCGCAAAAGCGGTCAACTGTCCACCAATATAAACCGGTGTAACCACCGTAATATCAGGCAAGTGCGTACCGCCCAGAAACGGGTCATTGAACAAAACGACATCACCTTGACGCCACCGGAAATGCCCCACCACATCGACCATGGCAAATGCCATCGAACCCAGATGCACCGGAATATGAGCAGCCTGTGAAATCAGTTCACCCTGCGCTGTAAACAAGGCGCAGGAAAAATCTTCACGGTCGCGGATATTGGGAGAAATCGCACTGCGTTTGAGAACAGCCCCCATCTCCTCACAAATTGCCGCCAGCCGATGCGAAAACAGACTGAGTTCAACCGCATTCATGTGCGCTCCAGCATCAGATGTCCATAGCCATCCACCCACATTTTCCAGTGTTCCGGCATCCACAACGTGGATGTGTCCTCCACGATTAATGCCGGCCCCGTACAGCTGAATTCGGTAGCCAGTTCCTCACGCCTGTAATGCGGTACTGTACCCACGCCATAGACATCGGAAAAACCGACTGGCAGCATTTTACCACGAGTGGAACAACGCGGAAATTTCAATGGTTTCTGCTCTACCACAGCAGTCAATCGGGCAGTCATGAACTCAATCGGTCGTTGTAATATGTGACCGTAGGCTTGATTGTGCGCCCGTTCAAAACGTTGCTGTAATGTTTGTTGCATGTTTTTTTCGTCATCAGGCATATCAATCGTAATATGAAAGCCCTGCCCGGCATAGCGTATATCCACCCGTCGCTCGAAAGTCAGTGTCAGGCCTTGCATGCTTGCTGCTGCTTCATGCTCCAGTTCAGTAAATAAATCAGATAATGCGCTCACCGTAGCATCATCATCCAGCAACAAACGCCGTGTTCTGGAAAACTGTCCCTGCTGTCGCCCGGCCAGCATGCCAAGGGCAGAAAAAGCGCCACTGGCAACCGGAAAAATCACCCTGTCCATACCCAGTTTCTCAGCCAGTGCACAGGCGTGCAATCCGCCCGCTCCGCCAAAACAAAGCAGGGCAAACTCAACTGGATTTACCCCCCGCTCAACCGATACCACACGCAATGCACCTGCCATGTGTTCTTCAGCAATACGGATTACGGCTTCTGCTGCCTGCATCCCCGTCAGGCCTATTTCTCTACCAAATACCTCAAACACCTGTCTGGCGGCAGCAATATCCAACGACATACTGCCACCCAGCTTTGCCGCAGCAGGAATGCGGCCGATTAGCAGATTGGCATCGGTGACCGTCGGCCGTTCACCGCCAAGTCCGTAACAGGCAGGCCCCGGTTGAGCTCCGGCTGACTCGGGCCCGACCTGTGGCAAACCGGCTGCATCGATCCATCCCAGCGAGCCACCTCCCGCACCGATGGTATGGATATCCAGCATATCCAGCGCAACCGGAATGCCGGCGACAGTGCCTTCTGTCGTCATGGCCGGCGAACCATCCAGTAATGCCACATCAGTACTGGTCCCGCCCATATCAAACGTGATCATCTTTTTCACACCTGTCTGGTGGCCGATCTCCCGGGCTGCGACCAGCCCACCGGCCGGACCGGACAAAATCAACCGCACTGCCTGCTCACCTGCGGCTTCGGCATTCATCACGCCACCGGCCGAATGCATGACAAACAGATGTTTGGGTTCAAGCTTGCTCTCCAGCCGTTTGAGATAACGTTGCACCAATGGGCCGACATAGGCATTGAGAAATGTTGTCGCACCACGTTCATATTCACGATATTCCGGTAATATTTGATGGGACAGTGAGACAAACACGTCCGGGCGTATTTCCTCTGCCAGAAACTGTTCATGAACAGGATTAAGAAAAGAAAACAACAGACAAACAGCCACAGCATCATAGCCGCCCTGCTCAAGTTTCCGGTTCAAAATAACCCCGGCATTCGAATCCACCGGCACCAGCTCCTGTCCATCTGCTCTTACACGACAGGGAATTCCCATACAGTCCTCATGACTGATCCATGCAACCTCCGGTTCGGGAGTCAGATTATACAATTCACCCCGGGTTTGCCTGCCAATGATCAACACATCTTCCAGGCCATCATTGGTCACAAACAGGGTGCGCACACCTTTGTGTTCGAGGATAGCATTGGTCGCCACTGTCGAACCGTGAACAAGATGAAGTGCTGAAGCATCCAGCCCGAGATAACGAATCCCTTGCTCAATGGCCTGCGATGGATCATCCGGTGTCGATAACACCTTATGAAAGCATAATCCCTGCCCGTCAAAAAGCACAAAGTCAGTAAATGTTCCACCCGTATCCACACCCAAAAACATGGCGCGATAATAGCCTTTTCTGATGGATTTGCAGCGTCTGAAACAAAGCGTGATCCAGAACACAGTTGTAGAAACACCGGATGTTACCGTTCCAACACTCAATAAACTTGACGGAGCATTGAATGAAACTACGAATATTTGCTGCCATTACGATGCTTTTTCTGGGATTTACAGGCACATCTCAAGCAGATGAAACCGTTGCCATCAAGGCCGGATTCATGGTGCTTTCACCCTCAGGTGATTTTGGCGCCACCGTGAACAATGTCGGCACCCGAATCAATCTGGAAAAAGACCTGAATTTCGGTAACAGTTCACAACCTGTTGGAGAAATCAGCCTCAACC
>CAZWWF010000099.1:0-5597 GCA_964636805.1 uncultured Zetaproteobacteria bacterium | reverse complement strand
CTGATGCCGATCCAAAACTTGGCAAGGGCGATAATATCCTGATTCGATAAGCAGCTATTATCATACAGGAGGGGTATTGCCCCTCCTGTTTTTTAACATGAAAATAAATACATACGCGTTAGGGGTAAGAGCAGATGAGAAATAAAATATGTAGTATCAGCATTGTCATGCTGATGACGTTTTTATACAGTAGCCAGGCCATGGCTGCAGAGTGGACGGTCTCCTCCGATCTGAGGGAACGCTATCAATCTTTTGATAACTTTGATTTTAATTCGGCGCTCAATAGCAATAAATGGGAAATTGATACCCGTCTTTATGTAAATGCCAGGGGTGACTTTGGCCATGGGCTGAGTGTTTTCCTGCAACCTCAGAGTATTTATATACTCAATCACGGCACAGCCAGAGGCAATCAGAATTTTTCACAGGCTGATCTGATGCAAGCTTATTTGCAATACGATATCGGCGATGTTGGCCTCAGATTGGGTCGTCAGGAGCTTGTATACGGTGATCAGCGACTGCTGGGAAATTTGGGATGGAAAGATGTGGCGCGCACATTTGACGGTGTCAAGGCTATGTACCATGCCGGGCCTGTTAAACTGGATGTGTTTGCTGTTCATCCGGCTGATATTGTTGCCATGACCCCAAGCGCTACAGCGCCACAGGGCAAGTCACTGGTGACATGGGAAGATCGTCGCCTGATTGGCGTTTATGGCACGTATATGGTTGCTACGAGGAACGGTGTGGATGTCTACTTCATCAACTGGCATCACAATCAGCATGCTGCCGTTGGTAAGGGGCGCAATTTGAATACATTCGGTACGCGACTGTTTGGCGAATGGAATGGTTTTGATGGCACAGCTGAGACCGTATTTCAAACTGGAACATGGGCCAACAACGTGTCACAGAAAGCATCAGCCTATGCTGTAAAGGCCGGTTATACATTTGCAATGTGGAAAACCCGATTGGGTATTGAATATGATTATAGCCCCGGTGACGACAAGACCAATGGCACTATACATAAAAACTTCGTATTTCCATTTCATACCAACCATATGCACTATGGCGAAATGGATCGCTTTTCCTGGGGCAACATGAAGGATCTGCGTTTTTCAATGAAAACTTCGCCTTTGAAAGGGCTCACGTTTATCGGCAATGCTCATCTGTTCTATCTGGCTGAAGCCAGAGGTGACTGGTTAAATGTGGTGGGTACAGGAAACGTCTTTGCCGGTGCGCCGGGGTACACGCAAACCAGAGCAGGTACTGAGGTTGACCTGAAAATGGTGTACAGTGTGGGTGCCTTCAAAGGCCTGAAACTGGTTGGTTTGTACGGCATCTTTAATCCGGGGGCGGCAGTGTCCGAACGTAATGGTGGTAAGGCTGATTCTGCTAAATTCGGCTATTTTTTAGCAGATTATAAGTTCTGATTTACAGACCCCAGAGTGGAGCTATTGACGATATGAATATCCGAAATGCTCTTTTTTCAGACGTCCACCGGCCATTTTTTATGGGCGGCACTATATTTGCGGTGCTCTCCATCGGTATCTGGTTACTGCATCTGCTGGGTATCATGCCGTATACGCTGCCGTTTGTGCAGACTCATTTGCATATGGCGCAGATGATTTACTTTTTCTATCCCTTCTTTTTCTTTGGTTTTTTGCTGACCATTTTTCCGCGCCTGCTGAGTGTACCTTCACTTGCGCCCCGACGCTATATACCACTATTCATCTGCTTCTTCGCTGCTGCTGCGTTATTTTCCTTCGGCCTTTACGCAGGCAAGGTATGGTCCCTGGCTGGCGTAGTATTGGCCGTGATCAGTATGACATGGATAAGCGTCGAAATGCTATGCATGTTATGGCGATCTGGTCATGCACATAAGCAGATGCCCATATTCATGTGGGTTGGCGTGACGTTCGCCATTATGGGGACACTGGCTTTGTCCATGTATATATGGAGGGGCGACAATTATTGGGGCGTGGCGTCCGAGGCTATCGGTATTTACGGCTTTTTGTTTCCCACCATCTATGCGGTTGCTTACCGTATGGTTCCGATCTTTACAGCGATCAGTGGGCGTGATGTGGTTCGTAACCGTTTCGGCCTACATTTTATGCTGCTTTTTTCACTTGCAAAAATGCTGCTGGTGATAATGGATCTTCATGCATGGTATTGGCTGGCTGATTTTGGGCTGTTTCTTGTGGTTGGCTTGCAATGTTTGCAATGGCGAATCTGGCAGCAAAAGCCTCACGTTATCCAATCCGTACTTCACTGGGCGCTGCTCTGGTTTCCGTTCGCATTTCTGCTATCCGCTGGCGTCAATTTTGCCGAATGGCTGAGTGATGATAATTTTCTACGACTGGAGCAGGCGGCATTGCACGCTCTTGTCGTTGGTGGTTTCGGTACGTTGCTTTTGGGTATGGCCACTCGGGTGACGCTTGGACATGCCGGTCGGGCCGTGGTTGCCGATGCCTGGGCTGCCCGACTTTTTCTTGTATTTCAGGTCGTTCCTGTGTTGCGGGTGGGCTGTGGTCTGCTGAGCGAAGCATGGCCGGTGTTCGATGTCGGTATCACACTTTCAGGCATAGCCTGGATATTGGTTTTTATTCTATGGGCCTTGCGCTACATGCCTTTTTATTTCATCATCAAGTCTGGCGGCTAAAGGTAGTAGTCGACTGCTGCCTTGCAGATGGCTCAATCATTCACTGAGTGGTCTATAAAGAGGTTTAACATGGCGCTGTCACTAAAAAAAATTGGATCTGGTTGTCGGCATCATTGCCGCAGCAGCGGCGCTGTTGATGCATCGACTGCATATGGTGGATGATGAAGTGCTGATATCGCTGACGGTCATTCTGATAGCTATTTTGTTTATTCGCGACCTGCGACGTGACGTAACCCATGAAAAGATGCATGAAGATATTGAAGCGAACCGGGACATTATGCAGCATATTCAGGCTGGCCTGGATGCTCCTGATATCATTCTTATCGGCTCCTCCCGGCTTCGGGAAGCCAGCCAACAATTTGCAGCTCAGGCGCGGGGAGAGATGACATGGTTTCATGTCTGTCTTTCCATGTTCAGGCCCCAGCCATTGTTTGACACGCTGCTTCGGCCCGCCATTGAAAATCCACAGGTACGCTCCATTCAGTATATTCTGGATAAAAGTGAGAAAACGCTATGGGACACTGAGATCATGCCGAAGATCGATGCATGTGGTGGTGGCAACAAGGTTAAAGTACATTGGAGTTCCATCAATGAAGCTATTTCACTGATTATCTCAGATAGTGGAAAAAGTGGTGGACGGGAATGTCTGCCCAGTTTTTGGGGTGAACCCTTTATGGCGCGGTCGGTGGAGCGGAATGTTCCCCGGTATGTTTTCCATGTTCAGGCACACTCTGAACTCATCGCTAACCTGGTTGAGATGGAGCGTAATTACCGCTTTAGAAATAATGTTCTTGAATGAGTGAGGTGTCAGGCATGCGAATTGGTGTTCCCCGGGAAATCAAGAACCATGAACATCGGGTGGCAATGATTCCGACTGGTGTCGGCATGCTCGTTGCCGACGGTCATCAGGTGGTGGTGCAGGCCGGTGCCGGCATGGACAGCGGTTTTTCCGACAATGATTATATCACTGCCGGGGCCAGTATTGTGGAATCTTCCAAAGATGCTTGGGCCTGTGATCTGGTAGTGAAGGTCAAGGAGCCACTGGACAGCGAGTATGGTTTTCTTCGACCGAACCTTGTGTTGTTTACTTTTTTGCATCTGGCTGCAGTACCGGAACTCGCCAGGGTGTTGCTGAAACAACAGGTATGCGCAATCGGTTATGAAACGGTGCAACTGGATGATGGCAGTCTGCCCATTCTGGCCCGAATGTCACAGGTGGCCGGCAGGGTAGCGGCACAACTGGCTGTGCGTTTTCTGCAAAAGGAGAACGGCACCCCGTTTCCCGGCAAAGGCATTCTGGTCGGAGGTGTGGCAGGCAGTTCACCCGCATTAGTTTTGATTCTCGGGGCTGGCAATGTCGGTTTGAATGCGGCCGATGCACTGGCCGGACTGAGAGCGAATATAGTGGTGCTGGAAGCCAGCCGGAGCAGGGTTCATTCTCTGCAGTACTCTCTGCATGAACATATTCGTGTGGTGCATTTCTCGGATGAACGTCTGCATGGCCTGTTGCCGGATTGCGATATCCTGATCGGCGCGGCACTGGTGCCCGGCAAACATGCTCCCGGTCTGCTAAAACGTGATGATGTGCGGAAGATGCCGGCAGGCAGCGTATTGATTGATGTTTCCATTGATCAGGGAGGTATCAGTGAAACCAGCCGATCCACTACTTATGAATCACCGGTTTATGTGGAACAGGGCGTGATTCATTGTTGTCTGCCCAACCTGCCGGGCTCGGTACCATTAACCAGCACGATGGTACTGACCGATGCAAGCTTGCCTTATATTCAGTTGATTGCGAATCACGGCGTGGATGAAGCGGTACGTTTAAATGCGGCACTATCGCGTGGTATTAATATCCGGGATGGCAAGGTGGTGCACCGGGGCGTGGCCGAATCGCTGGGGTGGCGCCTATAGTTTGTAATGTCCATCCATCAGGGCGTAATCGAAGTCTGACGGTACTTTTGCAGCGGGGCGGGGACATACCAGTGCTCACTGTTGTATCCGATGCCGGCCGGTGCCGGTTTCACACCATGAATACGTTTGTGCATGACAGGCAGGGAATAGGGCGCAAACAGGAATACCATAGGCACATCCTTATAGATTTCTTCCTGCATGATGTCGTATTGTACTTTGCGTTGTTGCCGGTCAAAAGTCCGCCGGGCTGTTTCCAGTGCGGCATCTACTTTTGCATTGCTGTAGGAAAGGAAATTGAACTGGCGCGGGCCGGTCTGGGACGAATGCCAGATGGTGAACTGATCAGGATCCGGTGATAACGACCAGCCGAGAATCACGGCATCGAATTGACGTTTGTTGATGAAATTTTCAATGAAGGCAGACCATTCCACCAGACGGATTTTGACTTCGATGCCGATTTTTTTGAGTCGATGTTGGATGATCGTTGCCGCATCTGCGCGCTGTTTGTTGCCATTATTGGTTAAAATGGTGAAGGACAGCGGGGTTCCGTTTTTATCGAAAATGCCATCGCCATCTGAATCGCGCCAACCGGCTTCGGTAAGCAGAGTCCTGGCTTTTTCAGGATCATACGGGCGTGGTTTGAGTTTTTGATTGACCCAGAATGTGCCGGGTTTGTAGGGGCTGGCAATGGTTTCGCCCAGGCCGAGTTGCACACCGTCAAGGATCTCCTGTCGGTTGATGGCATAGGCAATGGCTTCGCGGATGCGAATATCATCAAACGGTTTGCGTTTCAGGTTAAAGCCGAGATAGGTATAAACAAAATCGAGATACTTATAGCGGGTGTAATTTGCTTTGAGTAATGGTTTGGTGTCGAACAGTCGCTGATATTGTACAGGTGTCAGGCCCACGGAATCCAGACGACCGGCCGAGAGTTCGAGGAACTGGGTTGCCCTGTCCGGAATGATGCGGGTCAATCGTTCACTGATCCAGACCGGGCCATCAAAATAATCCGGATTGGCTTTCATCAGAA
>CAZWWF010000098.1:0-5599 GCA_964636805.1 uncultured Zetaproteobacteria bacterium | reverse complement strand
CGGCCATGGCCGGGATTCCGGTGACCGATCGCTCGGTCAATGCGACACTGGCATTTCTGACCGGGCATGAGGCCAGTGAAAAGTCCCGTATGGACTGGCAAGCGCTGGTGGAGGCGTTTCCGGTACTGGTTTTTTATATGGGGGCAAGAAATTTGCCGGATATTGCCAAACGGCTACTGGATGCGGGGCTTGAGAAACAGACGCCGCTAGCCATTATTCGGAATGCTACGCTGGCCGATGAACATACTATGGTCGCAACATTGGGAGAAGCGGCCGATGGCAGCATCACAGCCCGTTCGCCTTCGATTGTAATCATCGGCGATGTCGTGGCGGAGCGAATGAACTGGAAGGATTCGATATGAAAAAACCACCCATGATACCCTATAAACGCCATGCCATTATGTGCTGTGGCAAGAGCTGCGGCGAAAATATGCCGCTGCTCAATTATTTGAAGGATAAGGTGATTGAGGCTGGTCTGGCAGCGGGTGATCCGAACGCAGTACGTGTTAATCGCGCCGGTTGCCTGGGTGTCTGTGCAGAAGGGCCGATCATGGTCGTTTATCCCGAAGGTGTCTGGTATTGCCACCTTGATGAGGCGGGTATCGATCAAATCGTCGAGGAACATTTTAAAGGCGGTAAGCCTGTTAAATCGTTGTCATTTCACCACTATGCATAAGTAAACACTGGCGAAAACTAATCGGGCTGTTTAAGCTGCCCGCAGGGATTGATTCTCAGTCGGGGTGGAAGATGCGGCTTCCTGTTTCAATCATTGTTGTATTATTACTCTGGGCGCCTGCTTTACAGGCCGCTACTGCCGAGGCCTCATCGCAAACGTTGATACAGCAACGTATCTGGTTTCAACAGGCCCGTGTTGCCCTGAATAAACATGATATGGTCCGTTTCAACAGTCTGAAGAATAAACTGGCAGATTATCCTCTTACACCCTATCTCGATATCTGGTATGCACGAATTTCCATGAAACAGGGCAATGATGCGCTGGTGGAGAAAACACTGGCTCAACAGGCAGATATCCCTGAAAGCCGGGATTTGCGTAAAGCCTGGATCAATGCGCTGGCCAAACGGAAACAGTGGTCGAAAATAAACGACATATTTGCCCATTTCCCTGAGTTGGCCAAACGATTGCCGGAAACGGCCATGGTCACCAACTGGTATACGGGCAACAAAAAAACAGCCATGCAGCAATTTTCCGGGCGGTGGCAGCAGTATCGTGATATTTCCGGCTTCTCCAAACCGTTGTATCAGGCATGGCTCAAACAGGGGCATCCCACCGTGGCCGAAAAATGGCAGCGGATAGAACGATTGGCCTATCGTGGAAGATGGAAAGAGATTCGTTCGCTATCCGAATCGTTTTCGGAACAACAAAAACAGACCTTGGCATATTGGCGGCTGGTTCAGAAATACCCGGAAAAAACATTGAAGCAGTGGAAATCATCTATACCGGGGACTATGGGCGCCTTAATTATCAGTGATGGAATCAAACGGCTTTCGAGAAAAGATGCCGTGATCGCATGGAATCTTTTGCACAGGCTGCAAGTAAAAGCGCGGCATATCGACAAGGCTTTCTTTACCGGACTGGCGCGCTACACAGCACTCAGAGCAGCCCGGCAACATCAGGTTATTGCAGCGGACTGGCTGGGTGAATTGCCTGCATCGTATCATAATGAAGATACCAGGGCATGGCAGGTCAGATTGTATTTGCTGCAGCAAAACTGGAGCAGGGTTTTTGCTGCTATTGTTGCGATGCCTGCTTCAGAACAGCAGCAAAGTCGCTGGATTTACTGGAAGGCACGCGCACTGGCATCCATCGGTTATGAAGCGCAGGCTAAAACATTGTTTGCTCAACTGGCCGGTGCGCGAGGCTACTACAGTTTTTTAAGTGCCGAACGTCTTGGCCAGCCCTTTCATTTGAAGGCGACAGAAATCACCGCTTCTGATGATGCCATTGCCGGGATTGAGCGGATGCCTGCCATGCACCGTGCTTTCGAATGGATACAGATGGACAAGCGGAATAAAGCAGCCAGAGAGTGGCATTCGGCTCTGAAGAAATCCAATCGCCAGCAATGGCAGGCGGCAGCCGTTTTGGCGTCACGCTGGCATTGGCATGATCAGGTAATCTACGCTGCATTCAGGGCCAATCAGCCCAATGCCTTGTCTGATCGGTTCCCTGTTGCTTTCGAAAAGCCGGTGATGGATGCTGCACAGGAAACCGGGCTGATGCCATCCGCTATCTGGAGTATTATTCGGCAGGAATCTGCGTTCAATCAACAGGCGGTTTCCTATGTTGGCGCCATGGGGTTGATGCAATTGATGCCGCACACAGCCCGGGGCGTTGCCCGAAAACTGGGTATGGGGAAAGGGGTTGCGCGCTTATTCTCACCTGAAGTGAATATCCGTCTGGGGGCCAGCTATCTGGCCGAACAAAAAGCCCGTTTTGGAAATCTGGCACTTGCATCGGCTGCCTATAATGCCGGGCCGCACAGGGTTTCACTGTGGCTTTCCCGTTCTCCTTTTGATGTTCCTGAAGCATGGGTGGAAGCCATCCCGTTCAGTGAAACCCGCCGATATGTGCAACAGGTAATGGCATTTATCACTGTGTACGAGTGGCGACAGAAGAAGCCTGCTTCAAGCCTGATTGCCCGTTTGAATGAACAGGAGCAGGAAGCCAGCCTGAATGCGGCGGCATTGATAAGCCGGGCTTCCTCTGGTGGTGGCAATCATTGATTGCGCTTGCTAGCTTGCGCGCCCAATTTCGAGTGTGAGGTAAAGACGTATGGCTTTTGTTGTCACCCAGTTATGTAAAGATTGCGTAGATACGGCTTGTGTTGCCGTTTGTCCGGTTGACTGTTTCTATCAGCCCAAGGACGTTTCTGAAGACACACCAAATATGTTGTACATCTCTCCGGAAGAATGCATCGATTGTGCTGTGTGTGAGCCGGAATGCCCGTGGGAAGCGATTTATCCCGAAGAAGATGTGCCGGAAGTGTTCGAGGCAGATATCGAACTAAATGAGTTGTCCGATACCGACCGCGATGCATTTGTGCTGGCTGAAGTTACCGACCATGAGCCGCCTTCTGCGGAAGAAGTCGCGGAGAACAAGGCCAAATACGGTCTGTAATCACTTTCGATCAGATCATAATCAAGCGCATGTGTGGTTGGCCATACATGCGCTTTTTTTATTCCTATGAGCCCTATAAGAAAAACAGCACTGAACGGACTGACATACGACCAGCTGGTTGAACTCTGCCATCAGGCCGGAGCCAAACCTGTGCATGCAGAACACCTGATCGCCTCGGTTTTCAGGCGTTATAATCCTGATATCGATGCCATTACTGAATTACCGCACGTACTGCGCCAATATCTGGCCGAGCATACCTGTATATTTGAACCGGATTGTACGGCCAGCCAGAAGGCCGCAGATGGCACACAAAAACTGCTGTTGAAAATGCCGGATGGGAAGGAAGTGGAAACGGTGCTGATTCAGGCCGCCGGCAGATTGACCCAGTGTATTTCCTCCCAGGTTGGTTGTGCTGTTGGCTGCACATTTTGCCTGACCGCTACGGCCGGGTTGACACGTAACCTGACCGCCGCAGAAATGGTTGCGGAAGTCTTTGCCGGTCAGCGAATCAGTGGGCGCAAGGTGCGTAACCTAGTATTGATGGGCATGGGCGAGCCACTACACAATTATGATGAAGTGGCGCACTTTGTTCGTATTGCTACCGATCCGAAAGGCATGGCCTTTTCACCCAATCGCGTCACACTTTCCACTTCGGGCCTGGTGCCGGCTATTTATCGCATGATTGAAGATGTATTACCGTGCAATCTGGCTGTATCTCTCAATGCCACTACAGATGAGGTGCGCAATCGTATCATGCCGATCAATCGCAAATATCCGATTGCCAAACTGATGCAGGCTGTGCGCGATTATATTGCCGCTCGAGGCAACAAACGCGTACTCATTGAATACGTTATGCTGGCCGGGATCAATGATAGTCCGGACGATGCGGCGCGTTTGTGCGAACTGCTCGACGGACTCGATTGCACGGTAAACCTGCTGCCCTTCAATCCATTTGACGGAAGCGGATTCAAACGACCGGATGATATGGTTGTAACTGCATTCCGTTCCGTGCTCGCCGGTGCAGACAAGGTGGTTGTAGTACGTGAATCCAAGGGGCGTGAAATATCAGCTGCCTGCGGCCAGTTAAAAACAGAAACAGCAGCAAGGCGTCAACACCGTATTGCCTGATTCGACATTAGCGGCAAACGGCGCAAATCACTGGCGGCAAAAAACAGAGCGAGGAACGAGCAGTTCTTTTTGACGTCCGAGTGCAGTTGCCTTGTTATGCCCTATTGCATACATGCTGATAACTCATCAATCAGTATGGTTATTGATCAAATCAACAATTTCCTTGTGCCCGGACTCCTTGGCTAGGAGGCTCGCTGTTTTTCCGTCGCGGTCACGGAATTCAGTATATGCGCCATGTTCCAGCAAAAATTTCACAAAACGAACATTTCCCTGTCCTGCGGGATCCATTAACAGGCTGTTGACAAAATAATCCTTACGCAAATTGATATCCGCTCCATTGGCTACCAGCAGCTTCATCATATCAAGATTGTCATTCTTCAGAGCGTATCGCATGGCCTTGACGCCATCAAATCCGCCAACTTGCGCCCCTGCCGCCAGCAACAACCTGAGGATTTGCACGTTGTTGTCCTTGGCCGCGAGGGGTAGCGGATGCCATGCTGCACATTTTAGCCGATTCGGCTCCACGCCATCATCGAGCAGCTTCTTCACCTTCCCGACATCCTGAAAAGCAATCGCATCGATTAATCGGGTATCCGCATCGCCATATGTGCAGAGGCGATAATCCTGAAGAAACTCATGGGAATAGATTGCTCTCCCTGCGCTATCCTTCACCACCAAAGCAAATCGCTGATGCGGAATCTCATGATAGAAAAGCGTATATATTTCTCCTTTTTGCGAATCAAAATACACGTAACTACCTTTGCTTTGAGGCGTTACTACTTCAATAAATACCGAACCAGCAGGAATATCATATGAAGCTTTGCGGATGCTAGACAAAATACCGCCACCCCAATCTGCAAAGGGCAAGCCGTTCATTGTTTGTAATGCAACAATGGGTTTATCAGATTCCAGAAAGCCTCCTCCCACCAAATCGACATTCAATGTGGCATACCCCATATCAGATGAAGGAGCTTGGTAATAAGGTTGGTGAGTGCAGGCTGCCAGGGATAGGCAGAGATATATGAGAACAGAAACCACATGGGGCATCTTTATCGTTTTTTCTCCATAAATGGAGGAAACTTGTAAAATTGTGTCGTCGTGCCGCCATAAGGGACCACCGCAAAAACGCCAGCTTCACTATGAGAGTCCTTCACAATTAAGGAACCATCGGCAGCTTTGTAAAGTATCTGTTCATTGGAAACAAACTCTGGTCCATACGGGTTGCTCGGCATCTTCTTTTCAGCTATTTTGATACCCCGTGGCGTGCAGGTGAAATCCTTCTTTTCGCGCATGGTTTTTGTATCAACAATCCTGTCGTTTTGTTTGAAAATAATC
>CAZWWF010000097.1:0-5604 GCA_964636805.1 uncultured Zetaproteobacteria bacterium | reverse complement strand
TTGCTCATATCAAGGCAAGTTTTAACAACACAATCATTACCTTCAGCGATGAATCGGGTAATGCGATCTGCTGGGCTACCAGTGGCGCTTCCGGGTTTAAAGGATCGCGCAAGAGTACGCCGTTTGCTGCTCAGGTTGCTGCCGAAGAGGCCGCCCGCAAAGCCATGGATCATGGCGTGAAAAATTGTTCTGTTCTGGTTCGTGGTCCTGGAAGCGGCCGTGAGTCTGCGCTGCGTGCAATTGCCGCAGCTGGTATCAATGTGATTTCGATCCGTGATGTCACACCGATCCCGCATAATGGATGCCGCCCGCCGAAGCGGCGCCGCGTTTAGGAGTATTAATACATGGCACGTTATTTGGAAGCCAAGTGTCGCCTGTGTCGGCGCGAAGGCGAAAAGCTTTATATCAAGGGCAGCAAATGCTATTCGGATAAATGTCCGATTGAGCGTCGTCCCTATGCACCGGGCATGCATGGCCAGAATCGTCGTAGTAAAGTCTCCGACTATGGTCTGCAGCTGCGTGAAAAGCAGAAAGTTAAACGTATCTACGGCTTGCAGGAAAAGCAGTTTCTGAGCTATTTCAAAGATGCGGATCGCATGCAGGGCGTGACCGGCTTGAATCTGTTGCAGTTAATCGAGTCCCGCCTGGACAATGTGATTTATCGCATGGGGCTGGCTAGTTCTCGTACCGAAGCGCGTCAGATTGTGCGCCACAAACTGGTCAAGGTGAACGGCAAGATTGCCAATATTCCATCTTACCGCGTGCCTGTCGGTGCTCGACTGGAACTGGTAGACAATGCCAAGGAACATCTGCGTATCAATGCTGCTGCAGAAGCTGCCGGAACTCGTGGTACTGCAGAATGGATGGATGTGGACTTGCCCAGCCGTCAGGGCGTATATCGTGAAATGCCTGCACGTGATCAGCTGGATGCGGGTATCCGCGAACAACTGATTGTCGAACTTTATTCCAAGTAATCACTGAGGATCATTTCATGCAATTGATAAATCCGCGTAATATTAGCGTTGAAGAGAAGATTCCCGGGCGCGCAGCCAAGATTGTGTTCGAACCGCTCGAACGCGGTTATGGCACGACTATTGGTAATAGTCTGCGTCGCATGCTGTTGTCTTCACTGCCGGGTGCAGCGATTACATCGGTTGTTTTTGATGGTGTTGCGCATGAATACGATACCATCAAAGGTGTGCGTGAAGATGTCATGGACATCATCCTGACCCTTAAAGAACTCCACATCCGCATGGAAAGTGATGATGCGGCTACGATTTCTCTGGATGTAAAAGGTGCTCGCGTGGTGACTGCCGGTGATATCCAGTGTCCGGCAGGATTGATGGTATTGAATCCTGATCTTGTTCTGGCTCATCTGAATGATGATGGTCATCTGAAGATTGAAGCCAAAGTGGAAAAGGGTCGTGGTTATGACGCTGCCAGTGAGCGCGAAGTTGAAGAGCGTGCTGTTGGCTCTTTGCTTGTAGACGCATCTTTTTCTCCGATTATTCGTGTGGCTACACGTGTTGAGTCTGCGCGTGTCGGTCAGCGTACCGATTATGACAAGTTGATTATGGAAATTGAAACAAATGGTGCCATGACGCCGGAAGAAGCTGTCAACGAGGCTGCCCGTATTATCGAGCAGCAGCTGGCTGTATTTGTTGATTTTACGGCCATTACCGAGGTCGCAGTTGAACCGGAAGATGATAATGCTCTGGAAGATTTGCTGGCACAGCCAATTGAACACCTTGACCTGTCAGTACGTTCCATGAACTGCCTGAAGTCTGATGATGTTTTCAGGGTCGGCGATCTTGTCCAACGCAGTGAGCAGGCTATGCTGCGCACGCCAAACTTTGGCCGTAAGTCCTTGAATGAAATCAAGGAAGTGCTGGAAAATATGGGACTTGAACTTGGCATGGAACTGCCAAACTGGCCGCCGCATGATGCTGCGGAAACCCCGCTTGAAACTGAATAAGATAAGAGGTTAGAGATGAGACATCGTAAACATCATGGTTCTCTGGGACTGGTTAGCGGTCACCGCCGTGCGCTGATGGCCAATCTTGCCACAGCATTATTGACACATGGCCGCATTGAGACAACGGAACCCAAAGCCCGTGCCCTGCGTCCCTATGTTGAAAAACTGATCACTTTGGGTAAACGCGGTGATTTGCATGCTCGCCGCCAGGCACTGGCCAAACTGCGCCATCGTCCGATTGTTGATCTGCTATTCGGCGATGTTGCAGATGCCTGCTCTGATCGTGCCGGGGGCTATACCCGAATCATCAAAACCGGCTTTCGTGCCGGAGATGCTGCACCTATGGCTGTCATTGAATTGATTGACGAGGTCGGTACTGAAGAAGAAGTAGCCGAAGCATAATTGTTAAGCCCGAAAATTTAAAAGGCTCCGCATTTGCGGGGCCTTTTTTTGTGGCTGGGCTGAATGATCATATCTTGTTACATATGCCGGGCATTGTTCAGTCACCTCGTAGTTGATCGGGTTTTTCTTATGAACGCAAGCCCTGAATAGAAAGATATAAATGGTAGCTGTATTCAGTCGTTGTCCGATGCTTCGGCTTCTTTCAGATATGGCATCAGATAAAAACTTTGGGCGATGATGAATACGAAGGTCAGTCCCATCAGTCCGAATAATTTGAAGTTGACCCATGTTGCGGTGTCGAATGAAAATGCGACATAGATATTGAGAGCGCCGAGTGCAATGAAGAAGATTGCCCATGCGAGATTAAGCTTTGTCCAGATGGCAGATGGAAGGGTGATGTTTGCACCCATCATGCGCTCGATAACAGTTTTTTTACCCATGAACTGCGAACCGATAAATACGACAGAAAACAGCCAGTTGATCGCCGTTGGCTTCCATTTGATGAATACTTCATCGTGCAGCAACAATGTAAGGCCGCCGAACAGGGCAACGAGCACCAGTGTAATCAGGTGTGCGTTTTCAAACCTGCCTTTGATGACACGGTGGCCAAAAGTCTGAACGGCACAGGCGATAATCAGGACGGCTGTAGCCGTGTAGATATCATACATCTTGTAGGTAAGAAAAAATAATAGAACAGGAAAAAAATCAAAGAACATTTTCATATCGCCAATCTGACCACAGCCGGCCTGCCTTGCCAAGGGGAAGAGCCTGCACGGTAATTGTACTTGCAGAAGGGCTGTGATCACTGATAATCGCATCATGCGTTTTATGATGTCCCGACTTCTGATGGCTCTGTGCATGATCTCGCTTGTTGCCTGTTCGGCCAAGACCAGCTTGCAGGTATCTTCCGGCTTGTGGAGCCAGTGGGAAGCATTTGAGCAGCAGATTCAGGATAATTATCCGGATGCAGTACCAATCGTGTTGGTTCATGGCTGGAACGGGGGTGAATTTTCATGGCCAGATCCACGTACCTTGATGGATATGGAGAAGGATCTGCAGCGCGACATCTATTTTTTTAATTACCGGACCGGCATTGTAGCCAATCGATATCCGCCAATCGAACTACTGGAAGAACAACTCGATATCTACCTGCAAAACTATAAACAGGTAGATATCGTTGCCCATAGCATGGGTGGGCTTTTGGTACGCCAGTATTTATCACATCACAGTGAAAATCCTGTGCGCCGTGTGCTGTTTTTATCGACCCCCCATTTTGGCAGTGATATAGCAAATATCCTGGTCGAAATCGGCAATATTTCATATACAGGGAATATCCAGGCCGATGAGCTGTTGCCCGGCAGTGATTTTCTGTGGGAGCTTAACAGTATTGAAGGCGCAGAGCTGGAAGGGAAGGTGGTCCTGAATGTATTTGCCAAAGAGCAGAAAAGAATTCTTAAAGGAGATCTGGTTGTAAGTACATCTCACGCATGGCTGCCCTGGGCACCCAATGCTGAAGTGAATGGCGACCATCATCTGGGCAGACGGATTAATGAACCATGGGCGCTGGAGTTTCTGCGTACCGGCCAGCGGCCACCTGAAGCGCCGGTTCCTGCCCGAAGGGAATTGTGGCTCCGCTTTCAACTTGAAGGCGCGGATGAACCCCTTACGTTTAACGATACGGCGGTGCATCGGTTTGATGTGGGGCGGCCATTTAAGGAAAAAAGGTTTGATCTGTGTTGTGATAATCGATCAGGCCTGTATCCGGTGGGGGGAACCACAATGATTCTCGACCATGTGACAGAAACGGATAGGGTGAAAATTCACCCTCGTAATGGATCAGCCCAGCAGCTTGTGAATATCGACGGACTGATTACAAAAGATCGGCCGGTCCAGATGCAGGTTGTTCAGCTTGGTCAGGCGGGCGAACAGGAAGCTGAACCTGGCATGCCCTGACGCGCCAACTCGTCAGCACGTTCGTTTCCTTCATGGCCGGCATGGCCTTTCACCCACTTCCAGGTCACATCATGTTTGGCAGCCAGCTTATCCAGCGTCTGCCATCGTTCAAGGTTTGAAACAGGTTTTTTGCCGGCGGTTTTCCACCCTGTCTTTTTCCAGTTGTGAATCCATTCATTCATGCCTTGCACAACATATTTGGAATCGGAGTAAATGGTGATGCGGCAGGGACGTTTCAGCGCCTTTAGCGCCTCGACTGCGGCCTGCAGTTCCATTTGTTGATTCGTTGTGTGGGTTTCACCGCCACATAGTTCTTTTTCATGCCCTCCCTTGCGCAGCAGTACACCCCAGCCGCCGGGGCCTGGATTGCCCGAACAGGCTCCATCTGTAAATGCCTCAACCACCGGCTTGTCAGACATCCATAGTGCTCTTTTCAATATGTAGCGTGCGGGTCGGGAAGGCAAACTCCAGGCCGAGCGATTCAAGCAATTCCATGATTTGCAAATTCACTTCCTGACGAACCTGCAAATATTCTTCCCATACCTTACTGCTTGAAAAGTAGTAGAGGAATATTGATAGAGAGGAATCTTCAAATTCATCAAATTTAACCAGCTTGTAACTCTGATCGACACCGGGATGCTCGCAAAGCAGCTGCTCGATACCGGCCAGTGCAGCTTTCATCTGGTCCGGTGTAGTGTCGTAGGTCAGACCGATGCGCATTTTGATGCGACGCTCCGAACGGCTGTCAATATTATCAATCACCATATTGGCCAGTGTCGAATTGGGCACATTCACCAGCGTTCGGGCAAATGTGCGGATACGCGTGGAACGAAAGCCAACCTCTTCAACCACCCCCTCAAATTCAGGCGTTTTGATCCAGTCACCGACTGTAAACGGGCGGTCAACCAGAATCATGACTGAGCCGAAAATATTGGAAATGGTATCTTTAGCTGCCATGGCAACGGCAATACCGCCAATGCCAAGCGACGCGATCAGGCCGGAAACGGAGTATCCCATATTCTGGGCCACCACCAGCACAGCCGTCAGAACAAGGAAAATTTTCAGCGTTTTTGCAACAAATGGGACCAGTTGATCATCCAGCGCTGATTCGGTTTGTCTGGCACGGGCTGTGAAATATACCGCCAGCCCTTCAATTGAACGCCATAAAAACCATACACCGATAACAATGGAGACAATTCGGCCGATATTATCGGCCAGGCCAATAATTGGGAACGAGTCAGCAGGCGGGTTGAGCAAATGCACGGAGATGATCA
>CAZWWF010000096.1:0-5658 GCA_964636805.1 uncultured Zetaproteobacteria bacterium | reverse complement strand
TCGAAACCGGGCCTGTATTGCACAGCCATTTATGGGAACGTCCGGCCTCATTCGTACTGATGTCGGCCACATTGCGGCTATCCGGTAGTTTTGACCATGCCAAAGCCAGGCTCGGGCTGGATGAAACGGATGAGGTGTTTCATGCGTCTCCTTTCGATTATGGCAAACAGGCGATGATTTATTTGCCGCGTCATATGCCAAATCCGTTTTCCGAGCAGGGTATTGAAGCCATTACGGATGAGATGGAAACACTGATCCGGGCCTCGCACGGGCGTGCCTTTGTACTGTTTACATCGTGGAATATGCTCAGACAGGTTGGGCCGGAACTGGCGCAGCGCTTGCCCTGGAATGTATTGATTCAGGGCGAGAGTGGTAGTCGTGATGCCATCCTTGATGTTTTCCGCACCGATACGCATTCCGTACTTTGTGGCACTCGCAGTTTCTGGGAGGGGGTAGATGTGCCCGGTGAGGCATTGAGTCTGGTGATTATTGATAAAATGCCTTTTACACCGCCCAATGATCCATTACTGAAAGCACGCATACAAAAATGCGAGGAACGTGGCGGTAGTGGCTTCCGGGATATCCAGTTGCCGGAGGCGATTGCGGTACTTCGGCAGGGTACGGGTCGTTTGATACGTTCCATGCATGATCGGGGGGTCATGGCTTTGCTGGACTCCCGTTTATATCACAAGTCCTATGGCCGGGAAGTGGTTCGCAATTTACCTTCTGCCCCGATCAGGGATGATCTGGCTGAAGTCCGCTGGTTCTTTGAGGAACAAGACCATTAAACGTGGCTTGTGGGTAGCGATAGTCCGGAGAGCGTGTTCAAAACGTAACGATAACCAGGCTTTTCATATCTGATGCTTTCGGCAGGGTTGCGTATGGTGGAGGGAAACATGAGACGAATGCTTAATATCATTGCACTGCTGTTGTTTATGATGCCGGCACAGGTGGCCTGTGCGCAATCCGAAGCTGCTCCCGGTATTGATGCATTTTTCGGAACGGTGAACGGGTATCTGGCAGCCGTACTGTTTTTCGATGTCATGCCCGGCCATGCCACAATGCCTTTTATTGTAGCATGGCTGGTCGTTGGTGCGGTGTATCTGACCTGCCGGTTCGGCTTTATCAATGTGCGTATGATGGGTCACGCTTTTCAGGTCATTCGCGGCAAATATCAGTCACCGGAAGATAAAGGCGAAGTATCGCCGTTTCAGGCTCTGACCACGGCTTTATCGGCCACGGTGGGACTGGGTAATATTGCCGGTGTGGCGATTGCAGTCAGTATTGGCGGACCCGGTGCAACATTATGGATGATTGTCGCCGGTTTTTTCGGCATGACTGCAAAATTCACCGAAGTAACACTGGCCCAGACCTATCGTGAGATCCGGCCTGACGGGCGCATCATGGGCGGTGCTATGGAATATTTGTCACGCGGTTTCGCTGAGAAAGGTATGCCCGGAACAGGCAAGGCGCTGGCAGTATTATTTGCCGTGCTTTGTATTGGTGCTTCTCTGGGTGGCGGCAATGCATTTCAGGTATCGCAGGCGCTCGGAGCCGTGCAGGGCGAGTTGACCTTTTTCAAGGAGTATCCCTGGGTGTTTGGTGTATTCATGGCCGGTGCCGTAGGACTGGTAATTATCGGTGGTATCCGTCGGATTGCACATGCAGCAGAAGCCATTGTGCCGACCATGGTATTTATCTATTTGTCTGCGTGCCTGTGGATTATTCTCTCCCATGCCAGTGCTATCCCGGCTGCATTTTCGCTGATTATCAGCGAAGCCTTTGCACCGACGGCAGTGGCCGGCGGTATGATCGGCGTGCTGGTACAGGGATTCAAGCGGGCGGCCTTTTCCAGCGAGGCGGGGATCGGTTCAGCTGCCATCGCTCACTCGGCTGCATCAGTTAAATACCCTGTGCGTCAGGGCTTTGTCGCACTTTACGAACCATTTATTGATACGATTATTATTTGCACCATGACAGCGCTGGTGATTGTTCTGACCGGCGTATACAACGCACCTGAGCATCATGCTCTGGTTGAAGCCAGCAAGGGCGCGGCCCTGACTGCGGCAGCATTTGGCTCAGTAATATCGTGGTTCCCGATTATCCTGTCGATATCGGTGGTGTTGTTCGCCTATTCGACCATGATTTCATGGTCTTATTATGGTGAACGGTGCTGGACGTATGTATTCGGAGAGCGCTATTCGATGGTCTACCGCATTATTTTTCTGATGTTTGTAGTGCTGGCCTCACTGGTCAGCGCGGGCAATATCCTTGATTTTTCCGATTTGTTGCTGTTGTCGATGGCCTTTCCCAACTTTTTGGCCCTGTACTTATTGCAAGGTAAAGTGTCTGTCGCCCTCAAAGACTATCTTGGTATGTTGCGCAGCGGAGAAATGGATCGGGGTGTCCACATCAGGGTTCCCGAATAAGCTTTGTTGCAGGCGTAGGAGTGACAGGTTTTTGTTGAAGTTGCCAGTGTATTGCAGGCAGGGTGCTGTCGATTAAATAGCCCGTGGAATCAGTACTGTTAAAAATATGACCCTGTAGATGAAGCCCCGGTGTTATACCGGCTTTTCCACGGTACTGTTGATGGTGACGAACCAGTTTGATGTTGGAAATATTTACCCTGTCCTTGTCAATGTGGAATCTGAAGCCGAGTTTGCTGAAGGCATAGTAATTAGACAATGGCGTTTTAATGCCAACGCGTTCAGTGAGTGATTCGGCCTCCATCTGTTGTTTCCAGCTACCATTATAGATGAGAATGTCTCCATTGCTATGCTGCCATGCCGCAAAGCTGGTTTGTGCAATGTCACCACTCAGCTTGATATTGGCATGCAGTTTTCCACTGATATCTGCCTGAAACCACTCACCTAGCCTGCGCAGTTTGTGTAACTGAACATTTTCGGCTCGTATATAACCCTGAATACCGAACCCGTTATTGGCATCGGTAGCAACCCCTTCTGTAGTGGGTTCATGGGAAGCAGCAGGGAACAGTGTCAGCTGCTTGCTGGTGAATGAGCCGTCAGCCAGTATGGATTGCAGCTCATTTAACTTCAGTTTTCCTTCGGCAAGGCTGTAGTCACTCTGGATTTCGTACCAGTGGTTACCCAGCAGTGTCAGGCCAACATGCTGAATTTGGCCATTCAGTGAAACTTTCTGCCAGAAGTCATCCGGAAAGGTGGCAGTTTTCCAGTCCAGATTACCTGCAATGATATCCACGTCACCACGCTGTTTTGATACCTCATACGAGCCTTTCAGTTCAGCATTTCCGAGCGGGCCGCTGACCTGCAACTGGTTGCTGCTGACGATACCGTGTTTCACATCAACAACGCCGTTGGCGAGCCATGATTCCGTTCCCAGGTTCTGCAGTTGCCAGTGACCTGACATATGACCGAACCAGTCAGAGTCATGGTCCGTCCATGAAGTATGGCCACTTCCTTGCAGTAATCCTTTCAGTCGGGGTGTGTGTTCGGGCAACTGAACAGAGAGATTCCGGAGCTGATCAAGGTTCAGCTTCAATTGATCAATCGTCAGTTTGTGCTGTCCCTTGTTTACCGACCATTTTAGCTGGGCCAGGCTGGACTTATCCAGTTGGCAATGCTGCATACGGACTGTAATTGGAGAGCTTTCTGAGAACACGATTTTCATCTGGCATAGAGCAGTGACGTGTTGCGGTTTCTCAAACCATGGGGCATAGCCTATCTGAGCCTGCGTTGCATCAAGATCGATCTCCAGAGATTTCCCGGATATTTGTTGGTGCAGATGCAGTTTTCCACTAATCTGGCCTGTCGCCTTTAGAGTCGGATTCATATCCAGCGATGCCAGCAAGAGATTGGACAGAGGTTGCCAGAGCGGTGCATCCGCCGCATCCGTGTTGATAAACATATCCTTGTTACCATTTGCCGTTTGAGAGCTGCTGATGTTGATTGCATTCGAATCCGAACCCTGTGTTGTACTGATGGTAGTTTTGACGTTCCAGTTTTGAGCGCTGCCGGACAACTCTCCCGCGAGAATCTGTAAATCAGGCAAGAGGATGTTGTCTTCACCATCATGGAAGGCGGCTTCTTTTAGCTGCAGGGTAGCATGCCCATGCCATGCCTTTTTATCCCATTCGATATCAGCTTTCAGATTTGTCATACCGGAAATATTGCGCTGAAAAGTCAGGTTATCGGGCAGGAACGAGAACCATTCGAATAGTGGAACCTGTTCTGCATCCACAGATGTGTTACAACTGTTTTTTTCACACCCGCCTTTTATGGCAAGCACTGCGTGTTTGCCAAAGCTCATGAAACTATCATGCCAAGCGAGCTTCCCTTTACTTGGATGGCTGAGTTTTCCACGCAAGTTCAGGGCTGTTTTCCCATTGTTATTTTTAAGATCTACTGATCCGAAAACAGACCATATCTGTTGCTTGGGTATATCCAGTGTCAATGCACCACTGATAAATTTACCTTTGTTTTCAAGCCACGCGATCAGGGTTTCAGGCACAAAAGGTCTCAGTCCGGAAAGTCGGAGTTGATTCAGCTTTAAATTGCCGAACCCGCCTGCGATTTCACCGGCGCGAAACAGCAGGCGACCATTACCGCTAATTGATTGCTTGCCCTGCTGGGCACTCAATTCCCACAGGGTTTCCCGATTCGGGCCGATATCTCTGAGTTCCATCTGCAGATTATTTAATAGCTCTGTACCATCCGGGGTCAATATGCGGCTGCGAATCAGATGGATACGGTTGACCGGCAGTGATGAGATGGCTGTGGATGTCAATTGTAGTGACTCGGGGTGAATGGTGATGGTTGCATCGTGGATATCGAGTGTGTTTACCTCGATTTCCCCCAGCAGCAGTGGCAATAGCCCGAGACTGATATTGAGATGTCCGGCCTGCATCTCATACTGTTTGTGAACCAGTGAAACGCCATCCAGCCGGAGGCCGATACCGTGTATAAATGCCAGCTCAGAGTGGTTGGCTGTCAGTACGGCATCCGTAGCGCTACCGAGTTGCCCGTAAAAATGATCGCTCAGGTCGGCTGAATTAAGGCGAAAA
Organism: uncultured Zetaproteobacteria bacterium; assembly: GCA_964636805.1. Classification (GTDB taxonomy): domain Bacteria; phylum Pseudomonadota; class Zetaproteobacteria; order Mariprofundales; family Mariprofundaceae; genus Mariprofundus. The sequence goes on along the minus strand of CAZWWF010000096.1, from coordinate 617 downwards.
AACAGAATTGCGCTAATGGCCAGCAGGCCTGCACCGGCCAGAAGTGTCCTGCGCAGGCCTGTTGTCATGGGAATGGGCCAATCAGCCTTTGAGCAGTTCTTTCAGACGCTGGTTAACCATGCCGGGATTGGCCTTGCCACGGGATGCTTTCATGACCTGGCCCACAAAGAAGCCCAGCAGCTTGTCTTTACCTACACGGTAACCGGCTACCTGATCAGGGTTGGCTTCCATGACTTCATGAATAATGACATCAATGGCGCCCGTATCGGAAACCTGCTTCAGTCCTTTGGCATCAATGATGGCATCGGCATCACCATCCGATGTCATCATGGCATCGAGCACATCCTTGGCGGCTTTGCCTGAAATCGTATTATCGGCGATACGCTCCAGCAGCCCGGCCAGGCGTGTCGGCGATACCGGTGATGCGGAGATATCCACACCAGCTTCTTTCAAGCGACCCAGCAACTCATTGGCCATCCAGTTGGCACAGCGTTTCGGATCAGCCGGATGAGCAGCGACCAGTGATTCATACCACGCGGCCAGATCCCGTGTCTGGGTCAGCACATCGGCATCATAGGGGGAGAGTCCATATTCGGTTTCAAAACGCTTGCGCAATT
>CAZWWF010000095.1:1880-5696 GCA_964636805.1 uncultured Zetaproteobacteria bacterium | reverse complement strand
ACTGAAATTTTTCTTAGGGACGGTTTTGTTGATCGATACTCCGGGGATAAGATGGTATTTCCACCAGTGCTTCGTCTATTGTCAAATCTGATGCCGGAAGAATTTCCATTTCATAAGAACTGGAAGATGTCAGAATGTCACTTGGGTTATTGGCAGTTATTACCGACGGTAGACCACATTATTCCTGTATCGCGTAGTGGTGCAGATGAAGAGTCCAACTGGGTCTGCACATCTCAACTCAGAAACAGTGCAAAGTCTAATTGGCTGCTTGAAGAACTTGGCTGGCAACTACATAAGCCTGGAAACCTTAGAGAGTGGGATGGTTTGATAATGTGGTTTATGGATTACGTGGAAGAAAACCCAGAAATACTTACAAATACCTATATGGATTCATGGCATAGAGCAGCGAAAAGAGCATTTGAAACATAACCAATTTGTAGAGAAAGGGCTTTTGGCTCTTTCCTTCAAACTATCATAAAAGGTGTGCTTTATGGAAGATTCGAAACACTCAACGGATGATAGGTATAATCTGGAACGTTTTGTACAGGCGGAGCAGGGGAGTTATGAACAGGCACTCACCGAAATCAGAAATGGTCGAAAGCATTCGCACTGGATGTGGTACATCTTTCCGCAATTTGCCGGGTTGGGGTTCAGCAGGATATCCCGATATTACGCTATAAGCAGCGTGGGCGAAGCCACGGCATATTTGAATCATCCGGTGCTCGGGCCAAGACTGATCGAGTGTGCTGAAGCGGTACTGGCAGTTGAGGGGCGTTCAGCACATGAAATATTCGGTTCTCCCGACGATTTGAAGCTGAGATCATGCGCAACACTGTTCGCTTCGGTGTCAGAACCGGCATCGGTGTTTCATCAGTTGCTTGAAACTTATTTCGACGGCGTGCCTGACAGTAAAACACTGGAGCTGCTGTGACACATGCCTGTATTTGACTTTACAGGGGCGGAGTTTGATCATCCGCCGCGAAAAATCGGGGTGAAGGTTTACTCCGTATATAATATGGTAGGGAATGGTGAGTGATGAGTATTGAAACTGAATTACAGGCACGTGCAGAATCCAAATGTGAATTGTGCGATGCTACGGAAAACCTCGGGGTGTACGAAGTGCCGGACAGCCCGAATGAGGGTGCTGATGCATCTGTGTTTGTCTGTGATACCTGCCGTGACCAGATTGAAAATCCGGATCGTGTCGATGCCAATCACTGGCGTTGCCTGAATGATTCGATGTGGAGCCAGGTGCCTGCCGTACAGGTGGTGGCATGGCGCATGTTGAATCGGCTCAAGGCTGAAGGCTGGCCACAGGATTTGCTCGATATGATGTATCTGGAAGATGACGTGCGTGCCTGGGCGGAAGCCGGTGCTGATAGCGCTGCCGATGCTGTTGTGCATCGCGATAGCAATGGCGCTGTACTGGAAGCCGGAGATACCGTGACTCTGATCAAGGACCTGAATGTCAAAGGTGGCGGATTTACTGCCAAGCGCGGTACCGCTGTACGCGGTATTCGACTGGTGGCCGATAATGCTGAACACATCGAAGGCCGTGTGAACGGTCAGCAGATTGTGATTCTGACGCAGTTTGTGAAGAAATCGAACTAAACTGTAACTATTCAGTCCACCACTTATTTGCCCGATAACTGCGTTGAAATACGCTTTTTCGCCTTGTGCTCGAACAAATCAGCGGCAATCTGAACAGTTACACTGACCTTACTTTACTACTACCTCTACACTGTTGGAGGGCGAGGATGCACCGCTGCTGTTTTTGGCGATCACGCGGTAGCTCCACAACCCTGTTTCGGGATGATCACTGAACAGCGGTAATTTGCTGACAATTTCCCCGTTTATGGTCACCGGAACCGCATCGGAAATATCTGTGGCGATGGTTTTCCACGATCCATTTGCACCCTTGCGGCGCTGTACATCATACGAAACAGCGCCAGTGGAGCCTTGCCAGCTAATAGCGGCTGGCGATTGAATGGTCAGCAGGGTGGGGGCTTCGGGCACCGGTTCCGGTGGGGCGGACATACCCCGGATGGCAAATGCACCTTCGTTCAGTGTCTGGATGATAGCGGCTTCATCTGCCGGTTTGGTCGATGAGAATCCCGGGTAATGCAGCGAATTGCTGGCACCATTGAAATCGGAATGGTAATAGAAGCCGCCGATTTCAGTGCGGAAACGCAGTGACCAGGCCATGCAGCCGGCAGCCGGAGAATTTATGGTGCGCTGAATAATATCGGCGGTATTTGCTTTATCCGAGGGGTTGAATTCACCATAGAAGTAGGCCTTGCCGGCCTTTTTCGCCTGCGCTGCAAATGCTGTAAATTCCCGATCGGTGTAGTGGGTAGTCACGATATCGATATTCCTGTCCTGTAGCGAAATCGCAGGAATGTGTTTGTGGCCACCATCGACAATCAGGTGATTCGGGTCGTGCTGTTTGATATACGCTGCCATCTCATGAATCCATTCGGGACTGGCCTTGTCAATCTCATTGCCCAGTTCCCAAGCCATAATCGTCGGATCGTCTTTGTAGAGCACGCCGGTAACCGTGTTCTTCCGGTTCAGCAGCCAGTTCAGGAATGTTTTGAAATCTGATTTGGCTTTGGGGTCATTCCAGAAGTCATGCACGCCGGAAAGTGCAGCCCATTCCGCAAAACCGCCGAACCATGCCCAGTTATCGACCAGTGGAATGATGACCCTGACATCCTCTTTGGCAGCAATGGCCAGACCGCGATCCATATCCCTGAACAGTGACTCATTATAACGGATGCGGCCATGCGCATCGGCATAAATATGGGCCAGATTTCCCGACAGGTTTTTGCCGCCTTCAACTGCAAAGGTGTAGGAGCGGAATGCCTGACCGCCCAAACGTTTCACGGCTCTGGCTGCATCGCGCTGTTCGAATGCAGTGACCCGATGCCATTTTTTGCCATGCGTGCCGGCACGGTCCTCCAGAACGAAATAATTGGGGATATTGACCGAAATAAAGCGGAATGCTTTTTTACCATCCAGCAGGCTGCTGCCGTCACGGCTGATGAAATGCTCAAAGGCGATGGCCTGTTGTGCGGGCAGGGTCAGCAGCAATGCGCTTAAAGCCAGAACAGTGGCAATGGTATGTCGGTGGAGCCTTTTGAAGACATGATTATAGAGATGAAACCCTGACTGACGCATTTCTATCTCCCCTGATTGAGCATGCGATCCACCATAGTTTGATGTAAACGGGTAATCTTTGCAATTGCCCGACCTGCGGGCAATGATGAAAACCCGGAGCTACTTCCGGTTATACAGCTTGAGCGGGTTGTTTTCACAGACCTTAAAAAAATCGGGGACATGCCTGGCATCCAGAGGTTTGCTGAACAGGTATCCCTGTCCGATATCACACCCGTGCTTGCGCAGGAAAGCCAGTTGACCTTCATTCTCAACACCCTCTGCAATCACCTTCATATCCATAATGTGCGCCATTTCTATGATCATGGCGACAATCGCAGCATCTTTTTTATCGCTTATCACGCCATCAATGAATTTCTTGTCAATTTTCAAAGTGGTGACCGGAAAGTTTTTAAGATATCCCAGTGAAGAGAAACCCGTGCCAAAATCATCAATGGCAACGCCGACGCCCAAATTATTCAGGGTATGTAGAATTTTCCGGCTTGCCTCGACATCGTCCATGGCATTATTTTCAGTGATTTCAACTTCGAGGCTTTCGGCAGGAAATCCGCAAGCATGAAGATTACTGGTAATCATTTTTACCAGACCTTTATCACTGAATTGGCGTGGCGTGAAATTTACGGCCAGTTGCAGGGGAGG
>CAZWWF010000095.1:0-1780 GCA_964636805.1 uncultured Zetaproteobacteria bacterium | reverse complement strand
GCCATTTCCATTCGTTTGAGCACATGTTCACTCATATCGGTATTGTAATATTTATAGCCGTTTTTTCCTGCCGCTTTGGCCCGATACATGGCGATATCGGCATGTTTTTCCAGTGTCTCCAGATTATCACCATCCTGAGGATACATGCTGATACCGATACTGGCACCAATGAAGCACTCGTTATCATTAATATGAAAAGGTTCTTTCAATGTATTCAAAATTCTTTCGCAGATATTGCCCGGTTCGTTGTTGCTGTGAATATTAGGAAGAACAAATACAAATTCATCGCCCCCGATTCGGGCAAGGGTATCCGAATCACGAATACATCCCTGTAAACGTTTGGCTGTTTCACGCAGCAGCTGATCTCCGGCATCGTGGCCCAATGAGTCATTCACCGCTTTGAACTGGTCAAGGTCCAGGAACATTACTGCCAACCTTTGCTGGTGACGATGGGAAATACTGATTTTCTGTGAAAGAATATCGTTAAAGCTTTGACGGTTTGGAAGACCTGTGAGTGTGTCGGTATGGGCGAGGTGAAACAGCCGTTCCTCGGCCAGTTTTTGCTCACTGATATCGCGGACAAAACCGGTGAATATGAAAGAACTTCCGGCCGAAAGGGGAACAATTGATAATTCAGCCGGAAAGGTGAAGCCGTCACGATGCCATAACGAGGCTTCACTCCGGGTATTCAGGAGTTTTGTCTGTCCTGATTCGGAGAATGACTTGAGTTCACAGGAGAATGTATGGCGATATTCGGGAGCGATGATGGTTTCGGTAATATTTTGACCGATCGCATGCTGGCGTGACCACCCGAACATGTTTTCGGCAGCGGGGTTCCAGTCGATAATTTTTCCCGAGGCATTGATAGAAAAGAAGGCATCGTGGGCATTATCCACGATTTTTCGCAATAACTGCGAATTGTTTTTAAGTTGCAAGTAGGCCTGTTTTTGGCGACTCAGCATAATCTGGGCATAAACACCGAATAGCAAAAGCAGGGCAACAATGACTGTTCGCATTTCAACCCGGTCCTGATCAGGCTGCAACCAGTGTTGAACAAATGTACCGTCGTCAAGCAGAATGGAATAGGAGAGCGGCTCGAAGAACCAGAATGCGGCAGCCAGTGTGATTGAGGCCCAGACCATATTCAGATTATTGTTTGATATGTTCAGGGGTAAAGCAGTTTTCCCGGGCGAAGCAACCTTTCCTGGAAAATAATTCTGAGTACCCATGATGCTCCAAACCCCCCGTGCTGAATAATAAGTGCAAAATACTACATGCAGGTCAAGGGCCTGATATGTGATCCGCCTCACTAGGGCTATACACATGTAAACAGTCTCTGGACAGGTTTTAGCAATATGCGCACGTTCCTGGAGTTGATGTTTCGCTTTTATGGTTTTATGCCGATCCAGATCATATGCCTGTGATTGGCCTGATTTTTATGAGCCCGCACACGCTGCTGCTCCACTGTAAAGCCGACTTTCATCATGCGCCGGGTAAACGCATCGTCTGGAAATGCCGACCAGACTGTTAATACGCCGCCGGGTTTGAGGGCTTCATAAGCATTATTCAGGCCGTACAAGCCGTATAAAGAATCATTGTCATCGCGGGTAAAGGCATCCGGGCCGTTATCAACATCTAGCATGATGGCATCGAAGCCATTCCTGTGATCAGACATGACTTTGCCGACATCCTGCTCAAGCACAAAAACACGTTTATCATCAAGCGGGCATCCGGCAACGATGCCCAGATATTCGCGATTCCAGCGCACCACCGCAGGCAT